>CAZAVY010000016.1:0-22564 GCA_964488685.1 uncultured Gammaproteobacteria bacterium | reverse complement strand
GATTGAAAAGAAACTCAATGCGACGGTTTTCCCGGGTACCCAGGGTGGGCCGTTGATGCATATTATCGCGGCCAAGGCGGTCGCTTTCAAGGAGGCCATGAGTGGTGAATTCGTCGAGTATCAAAAGCAGGTGCTGGTCAACGCCAACGCGATGGCGGAAGAGGTTATCAAGCGGGGTTTCGATGTCGTCTCCGGCGGAACTGACAACCATCTGTTCTTACTGTCCTTGATCAGCAAGGGTCTGACGGGTAAGGAGGCCGACGCGGCGCTCAGCAAAGCGCATATAACTGTCAACAAGAACTCGGTTCCGAACGATCCACAATCGCCTTTTGTAACTTCCGGGTTGCGCATTGGCTCACCGGCTATCACCACGCGTGGTTTTAACGAACAGGATTCACGTGACCTGGCAAACTGGATCAGCGATGTGCTCGAAAACATCGATGACGATGACGTGATTGCCAGCGTGCGCTCCAAAGTCACTGAAATCTGCGCGCGTTTGCCAGTTTACAGAAATTGATTTGATCGCCGATGAAATGTCCCTTCTGCGGTACTCCTGACACCCGTGTGGTCGATTCACGACTCGCGTCGGAATCGGCCCAGGTTCGCCGTAGAAGGGAATGCGTGTCTTGCGAAACGCGCTTTACCACCTACGAGTCAGCCTTGCTGAACATGCCTACGGTGATCAAAAACGATGGTAGCCGTGACGCTTTCGACGAAGTCAGGTTGCGCAGCGGGATGATGCGTGCGCTCGAAAAACGTCCGGTTTCGGTCGAACAGATCGAGGACGCGATTAATCATATCAAGCGACAACTGGTCGGCTTGGAATCGCGCGAAATATCCTCACGAGAAATCGGCGCATTGGTCATGCACGAATTGCAGCGTGTCGACCAGGTGGCATATATCCGTTTTGCCTCGGTCTACCTGAGCTTTGAAGACATCCAGGCTTTCGAAGAAGCCATTCACAGGCTCGCTGCCGAACCGACTCCCGAAATGCATCGTCGCCAGGTCCCGTTAATCGATGAGGACAGCTGATGTCGGCGCTAGCGCAACACCGGTACTGGATGGCCGAAGCCTTGCGTCAGGCACGCAAGGGTTTCTATTCGACACCTCCTAATCCCTGCGTCGGTTGCGTCATCGTAGTCGATGAAAAATTAATCGCGAGCGGCTGGCACGGTTTCACCGGCGGACCTCATGCCGAGGTTAATGCGCTTGAATCATCGGAAATTCCGCCCGGTGCTGATTTCTATGTCACGCTGGAACCCTGCTCACACCAGGGTAGAACACCACCTTGTGTCGATGCGGTAATCAAGGCTAACCCGGCAAGCGTTATTGTCGCAATGCAGGATCCGAATCCCCGGGCGGGTGGGCGGGGTTTAGAAAAATTACGCGCCCACGGCATCGAGGTAATCACCGACGTACTCAGCGTCGAAGCGCAACAACTCAATCGCGGGTTTAGCAAGCGTATGCAACAGGGGCTGCCTTTTGTCAGTATCAAAATGGCCGCATCGATAGATGGTCGCAGTGCCTTGAAAAACGGTACCAGTCAATGGATAACCTCGCCGCCAGCGCGGCGGGATGTTCAGTTTCAAAGGGCGCGCTGCGGTGCAATTCTCAGTAGTGCGCAGACCGTGCTCAACGACGATCCATCGCTCAATGTGCGGTTGTCCAAGCAGGATTTGCAGCAGGTATTCGAGGTACGTCAACCGTTGCGGGTGCTGGTGGATTCGAGGTTGCGCCTGAGTGGCAACGAGAAGATATTCACGAGCGGGGGTGACATTCTGATTTATACGCTCAGCCAGGACGCAGACAAAAAGGAACGCCTCAACAACCGGGGGGCGACGGTGGTTGAAGCTTCCGCTGACAGCGCTGAAAATATTTGTTTGCTTGCGCTATTGAAAGACCTGGCCCTGCGCGGTATCAACGAAGTGCACACCGAATGCGGGCAGCGCCTGGCCGGCGCTCTGCTCAAATTGCAGCTGGCGGATCAGTTGGTGTTGTACCTGGCGCCCCATTTACTCGGTAGTCAGTCACAGGGGATATTCGAATTCGGCGAATTAACCGCTATGGAACAACGTAAAACCTGTAGTATTCGCGATATTCGTCAGGTCGGCGATGATCTGCGATTAACTTTGGATGTGGGCTAGAATTATTCATGTCTACCATTGTTGCCGTGTTGAAAAATAATGTTGCCTGTATCGCAGCTGATAGTCTGACCAGTTTTGGTGATACCCGGCAGACAGCCGACTACGACAAAATTATTCAATTTGCGGATAAATATTATATCGGCATCGTCGGTAGTGCCGCGCATCACCTGGTAATGCGTAACCTGCTTGAGAAACATGCCGATAAGATCGATTTCTCTGATCGATTCAGCATCTTCGAGTCGATGCGGCAAATACATCCGATTCTGAAGCAAGAATACTTTCTCAACAGCAAGGATGAAGATGACGACTCCTATGAATCATCGCGTGTCGATGCGCTGATAATGAATCGCAGTGGGATATTTGGTCTTTACTCGCTGCGCGAAGTTGATCAATACACTCGCTTCTGGGCGATAGGATCGGGCGCCGAGTTCGCGCTGGGAGCGATGCAGGCTGCTTATCGTTTGCTCGACGATGCGCAAGCTGTCGCGCGTGCCGGGGTCGAGGCCGGCGTCTGTTTCGATAACAGCAGTGCGTTACCGATGACCAGTTATTGCCTGGAGCTGGGTTGATGTTTACCGGCATCGTCCAGGCGCTCGGTCGTGTCGACTACAGTGACGTTGGGGATGGCGATGTAAGGCTTTGCATCGCTTGCGACGATCCGTATCTAAGCCATGCTCAGCTCGGTGACAGCATTGCCGTTAACGGCGCCTGCCTGACCGCGATAGAAATAACCGCGCGAGCATTCACGGCCGATGTGTCGGTGGAAACCATGAGTAAAACGAATCTCGGGCAACTGACAAGCGGAAGCCCGGTTAACCTTGAAACCGCGCTTACTTTGAATACGGCCCTTGGAGGGCACCTGGTCAGCGGTCATGTGGACGGGGTTGGGACCCTGGTTGAGATGAGCACCGAAGCACGATCGATTCGCTATCGATTCGAGGTCGAAGCGGAGATCCAGCATTACATAGCTAACAAGGGTTCGGTCACTGTGGACGGTTGCAGCCTGACGGTCAATCGAGTCGATGCGAACCTGTTTGATGTTAATATCGTGCCTCACACCCGGCAACAAACCATTTTTCAATACTATCAGGCGGGCTCCAGGGTTAATATCGAGGTTGATATTATTGCCCGATACCTGGAGCGGTTGCTGCAGGGCAGGTCCGAAACATGCGGCGGTAAAAACCGGCAGTTTCTCGAAGCCCTGATAAAATCCGGATTTATCAACCGTGAATAAGCCAGTTAAATTTGAAATGAAACTAAATTCAACTCAGGAAATCATCGACGACATCAAGGCCGGCAAGATGGTCGTGATCATGGACGATGAAGACCGGGAAAACGAAGGTGATATCCTGATGGCAGCCGAAGTAGTGACTGCTGGCCATATCAATTTCATGGCGAAATATGGTCGCGGGCTGATATGCCTGACGCTTTCCGAAAAACGCTGCAAGCAACTACGTTTGCCATTGATGGTAGGGGACAATCGCGAACTCATGGAAACTAACTTCACGGTCTCAATCGAAGCCGCCGAGGGTGTTACTACCGGCATTTCGGCCTCCGATCGAGCAACCACTATCCAGGCAGCGATCAAAGCCGATGCGACACCGGGTAGTATCGTCCAGCCGGGGCACGTTTTCCCGGTAATGGCGCGCAAGGGCGGCGTATTGTTCCGTGCCGGTCACACCGAAGCGGGTTGCGATCTGGCGCGTCTTGCCGGTTTCGAACCGGCAGCGGCAATCGTTGAAATTCTCAACGATGATGGCAGCATGGCAAGGCGCAAGGACCTTGAAAAATTCGCGACGGATCATGAATTGAAAATAGGCACCATCGAGGATCTGATTCGTTATCGTATCGAAAACGAACACACTGTTGAGCGCATTGTCGAAGCAAGTTTCGCCACCGATTATGGTAAATTCAATCTTTACGCCTTCGAGGACAGTACCGCGCAGGAACTGCATCTGGCCCTGGTCAAGGGTATTATCGATCCCGAGAGGCCGATCCCGGTACGGGTGCATGTTCAAAATACGTTAATCGATTCGCTGGCTGGAACACAGGGGCGTGGCTGGCCGTTACGCGATGTTATGCAGACCATCGATAAGGCGGGTGAAGGCGTCATTGTATTTTTACGTCAGGCGGAAACACCGAAGGACATGGTTAATATCATCGATTCAATGATTCAGGGTCATGGCGCCGAAGATCAGGGTGACGACCAACGAACCTATGGCATCGGTGCGCAGATACTGGCTGATCTCGGGGTGCGTAAGATGAGCCTGTTGAGTGCGCCAAAAGTTTTTCACGGCCTGGCCGGGTTCGGGCTTGAAGTGGTAGATTATTATACGGATCAGGGGTAACGAAATGACAGACGCCAACCGAATCGAAGGCGATTTGACCGTAACCAGGGCAAAAATTGCCATCGTCGTCGGACGATTTAACGGATTGATCGTCGAAAGCCTGTTGAATGCAGCACTTGATACCTTGCAACGCGCGGGAATCAATGCCAAGGATATTAGTGTCAGCCATGTACCGGGCGCACTCGAGATTCCCCTAGTAGTACAGAAGTACGCCGCTGGCGGGAAGTATGACGCGGTCATCGCACTGGGAGCGGTAATTCGTGGCGCGACCCCGCATTTCGATCTGGTTGCGGGTGAAAGCGCCAAGGCCCTGTCGTCGTTGTCACTGGCTCATTCGATTCCTGTTATCAACGCGATACTGACAACCGACACTATCGAACAGGCCATTGAGCGAGCCGGCACCAAGGCCGGTAACAAGGGCGCCGATGCCGCCATGAGTGCGATGGAAATGATTAGCCTGATGCGCAAAATCAAATAAATCGTGAAAATCCGGTGAATGACAAGGCGCGGTTTATCAAGAAACGCAAGCATGCACGTGATAAGGCGTTGCAAGCCCTGTATCAATGGCAGCTGTCCGGTGAAGATCTGGACTGGATAAGAGATCACTACCAGCAGGATCAGGGAGTCGCCGCCGGCGATGAGGCGTACTTTCTGGAATTGCTCTACCGGATTCCATCACAAGTCGAGGCCCTGGATAGTTGCTATCGCCGGCATCTGTTAAGCTATGAAGATCGCCTCGACCCGATTGAAACCAATATTCTTCGCATCGCAACCTACGAACTGGAGAATCACCCTGAAATTCCTTACAAGGTTGTGATCAACGAGGCAATCAATCTTGCAAAAGTTTATGGTGCAGATGACAGCCACAAGTTTATCAATGGGGTTCTCGATCCGTTATGTGAAGAATTGCGTAAATTTGAAATGGCCAGATAACGTATATTAACCCGGCGGCATTAATTGTCGTCGGGTTAATGATGTCGCGAGGAGCAGTGATGGCGGATGATGAGTTTGCGATTATCAAACGGTATTTTTCCAATATCGGGAAATCAACCGGCTGTACCATTTTAGGTGTCGGTGATGACGCGGCGGTAATGGAAGTTCCGGCTGGCGAACAACTGGTGCTTAGTATGGATACCCTGGTAGCCGGGGTTCATTTTCCGGTTGATACTTGCCCCGCTGATATTGCTTACAAGGCACGCGCGGTAAACATTAGTGACCTGGTTGCGATGGCCGCTAATCCCGCCTGGTTTCTGATGTCATTGACCCTGCCGCAAAACGATGTCAGCTGGCTTGAACAGTTTGCCAACGAGCTTCGGCAAGCTGCGGGCCTGTTTGAGCTGCCGTTGGTTGGTGGAGATATCTGTCAAGGTGCGTTGTCGATTACGATTCAGGTTGCCGGACTGGTTCCAGCCGGGTGTTATGTTACGCGCCAACATGCGAGCCCCGGAGATTCGATTCTGATTTCAGGAGAACTGGGTAATGCGTCGCTTGGACTGGCGCACAAAACGGGAAAGGTGGATTTACCACTGGAATTACAGGCAAAGTGCATGATGGCCCTGAACCGCCCCCAACCCCGCCTTGAACTGATTCCATTCCTGCAAAAATTTGCCAGTGCGGCGATCGATATTTCCGACGGATTACAGGGTGATTTGGCGCATCTGCTAGATGCCAGTGATTGTGGGGCCAGAATCGCGCAGATTGCTTTACCGGTCAATTCCTGGATCGAACAACACAATGCGTATCAGTATGCGCTCGGAGCTGGTGACGATTATGAAATCTGTTGCTGTGTTCCAGAGCGCCACCGTTCTGAAATCGAAATCTGGAATAATTCGCACCCCGATTGCCGCTTCAGCACAATCGGTGAAATTACCGATTCCGGTTATTTTTTGCACCGGGGGGAGGATCTTGTCGATCTCGGTAATACTCAGGGGTATCGGCATTTTGAATAGAATCCCGGGGCGCATGTTACGTAATCCGTTGCATTTTTTGGCATTGGGTTTTGGTTCGGGCCTGGCCCCGGTTGCCCCCGGTACATTTGGAACTCTGGCGTCAATTCCGATCTATTTGCTATTGGCACAACTGGCTTTGCCGTACTATCTACTGATGGTATTGCTCAGTTTTGGAATCGGCGTGTTTTTATGCCATTACACCAGTTCGGCACTGGGAGTACACGATCATTCGGGAATCGTCTGGGATGAGTTCGGTGGCTTCTGGAGCACGATGATTGCGGTACCCGTAGGCTGGCAGTGGATAGTGGGAGGTTTTGTGCTATTTAGAGTGTTCGATATTGTTAAACCCTGGCCAGTGAAGATTGCAGATACAAAATTGAAAGGTGGTTTTGGAATTATGTTTGATGATGTGCTGGCCGGTATATATGCACTCATCTGCATGCACCTGGCAATACAGCTACTGGACTAGTCGATGAAAATTCCACGCTACCTATTGTTGCCCCTGTTATTGGGTATAAGCATGGCTGCCATCGAGGCGGCAGATGTCGGGGTAAAAGTAATCGCTTTGTTTGCGGACAAAGCATTGTTACAAGTTGGTAACAAGCAAAAAATTGTTAGCAAAGGGGAGACTTTCGAAGGCGTATTGCTGGAATCCTCGTCGGCGCGTGGGGCGGTAGTTGTTATCGATGGCAAAAGTGTAAAACTCGGCCTGAATCAATCCATTGCAGGTAAATTCAAAAAGCCCGACCGCAGTAGTCTGAAGATTTATCCTGACTCGTTCGGAATGTACTACACCCGGGGAGCGATCAATGGGCAACCGACCCGTTTCCTGGTAGATACCGGTGCCACATTCGTCACCATGAGCGGTCGCAAGGCGCGCCAACTTAAAATTGATTTTCTCAAAGGCATTCGCAGTACCACGCAAACTGCGACCGCGACCGTTCCGGTATGGCAGATCACGCTTGATTCGGTCAGCATCGGCGGCATAAAGCTACCCAACGTGGAGGCTATCGTAATCAACGGAGATCAACCGTCCGAGGTTTTGCTCGGCAATTCTTTCCTGGCGCATACCCGATTGATGAAAGCGGGTTCGGTACTCGAGATCAAGCAGCAATTCTAAGACAATATTTTTCAGGCCTGACCGCTATTATTCGGTTAGAATACCGCGCGTCCTGGTATCCGTCTTAGGAAAATGGTTAAAACCCGATTTGCCCCGAGCCCCACTGGCGTGTTGCATCTTGGCGGTGCGCGAACCGCCCTGTTTTGCTGGCTTTACAGCCAGAAAATGAAGGGAAAATTTGTGCTGCGGGTCGAAGATACCGATCTGGGACGTTCGACACCGGAATCGGTACAGGCAATTCTCGATGCGATGCAATGGTTGGGTCTTGATTGTGACGAGGGGCCGTATTATCAAACCCAGCGTTTCGATCGCTATCAAAAAATTATCGAACAGTTGATCGAGCAGGGAAATGCTTATTACTGTAAATGTTCGAAACAGCGTCTCGGCGATTTGCGCGCGCGGCAAATGGCTGCAAATTACAAACCCCGCTACGATGGTCGTTGTAGAGAGTTGGGCTTGCAAGCGGAACCTGGAAAGTCGTTGGTGGTGCGGTTCAAAAACCCACAACAGGGCGAGGTTTGTTTTCATGATCGGGTCAAAGGCGAAATCAGTGTCAGAAACTCTGAGCTGGATGATCTGATTATTAAACGCAGCGATGGCAGTCCGACCTACAATCTTTCGGTCGTGGTCGACGATATCGATATGGAGATTACACATGTTCTACGAGGTGATGATCACGTTAACAATACACCCAGGCAAATCAACCTGTTAAATGCGCTTGGCGCCCGGATACCCGAATATGCGCATGTGCCGATGATTCTGGGCGACGATGGTAAACGCTTGTCGAAGCGCCATGCCGCGGTCGGGGTGATGGAGTACTTTGAAGCCGGCTATCTACCCGGGGCATTACTGAATTACCTGGTGCGTCTCGGCTGGTCCCACGGCGATCAGGAAATCTTCACGCGCGCGGAAATGATCGAATATTTTTCTCTGGACAGGTTAAACAGGTCCCCCTCCACCTTTAATACCCAAAAACTCAACTGGGTTAACCAGCAATACCTGATGCACTCCACACTGGAAGACGTGGTCTCCCTGGTTAAACAAAGACTCGACCGGCTTGAGCTTGAATATGATAATCATCTTGATTTCGGCACGATCGTCGATTTGTACCGGCAGCGCGTATCCACGATTAACGAACTGGTCGACAGTATTCTTTTCTGTTTCCAGGATTTTACCGACTACGATGCGAAAGCGGCGAAAAAGGTACTCAAGCCCGCGGCGATTGAGCCCTTGCAACGGTTGCTGGATCAATTTTCAGTACTGGATACCTGGAACCTGGCATCGATTCGTGACGTCATCGAAAATGTAACCGGGCAACTGGAGCTAAGTATGGGAAAGGTAGGGCAACCGCTGCGGGTAGCGGTAACCGGGGGTTCGTTTTCTCCGCCGATAGACCAAACCGTCGAGTTACTGGGTAAACAGCGCAGTATTGCCCGTATTGAACGCGCGATTCGGCATATATCGACGAGTAACCCTTAACGATTCTTTTTATTATTCAGTAACATGCTATATATACTTGAGGAGTAGCTGGACCGGCCATGATAAACTCGGACAGGCAGGAAAGGTAATTATCGAAAGGGGTCATATCGACAATCGCTCGACTAGTTTGGTATCTTCCCCAATTGGGTCAAAAATAGACAAAATAGAATAGTTTTGCCAGCAGATCATGAATGGAAGTAAAGTAGTGGAGCGAGAAACTATCAAATGCGTGGTTATGTTCGCGGATGTGGCAGGTAGTACCGCCATGTACGAAAACATGGGCGACGATCTGGCCAGGGAGCGGATCTCCAAGGCTTTGAATTCGCTGATATCAATTTCAAGACGCCACGCCGGCAAGCTCGTCAAAACCATAGGCGACGAAATTCTGGTCTATTTTACCGATATCGACATGGCGGTGTACGCGGCCAAGGCAATACAGGAGGCCATGGAAGATGACCGTTCCCCTGAAACCATCGGTGTATCGATTCGGATCGGTATGCAGTATGGCAGCACTATTTTAGAAAATGACGATGTGTTTGGTGATACCGTCAACGTCGCAGCGCGCATTTCGAATATGGCCAAGGCGCGACAAATTCTGTGTACCCAGGAAATCGCATTTATGGTCAAGAATGCGGAACTTTCAAACAATATGCGCCCCTATGACCGACTGCGCGTCAAGGGTCGTAACGAGCAACTTGACGTTTATCTTTTCGCCTGGGAAAACGAGGGTGACATCACCAATATGGCGACCGCCAGCAGTTTTACCAATCCGGCGCGCCACTCCCAGGTAAAAAGGCTTACCCTCACCTACGCGAATAATCCATACGCTATCGAAACCGAGACAACTTCATACGTTCTGGGTCGGGGTAAGGACTGTGAAATGATCGTCAAGAGTGATTTGATTTCGCGTTATCATTCCAAGATCGAACACCGCCGCGGCAAGTTCATTATCACCGATCAAAGTACCAATGGAACCTTTATTCGTACTTCGGAGGGACAGGAAATATTTTTGCGCCGCGAAGAATTTACTCTGTTCGGCACCGGCTACATCAGTCTCGGTAAGAAAGTCGAACTTGATGATCCCAATGTAATTCAGTTCCTCTGCGAATAACGCGATACAATCTGTTCGAACAATAGTTGGAGCGGAATCGCAATGAAACCAGGAAAAAATAGTTTTAATACCCTCTCGACGCTTGAAGTCGACGGCCGGGTATATCACTATTACAGTCTCGAAAAACTGGCCGAGGCGGATTTACCCGCAATTCGGAACCTGCCTTTTTCACTCAAAATATTGCTGGAAAATATCCTGCGCTTTGAACAGGGAGAGGAAGATGCGGCTGGTGACATCAAGGCTTTTGCAAAATGGACCGAGACCGGTAGCTCGAATCGCGAGATTGCATTTCGACCGGCGAGAGCGCTAATGCAGGATTTTACCGGTGTGCCGGCCGTGGTTGACCTCGCTGCGATGCGCGACGCGGCCGGTGCGGAGCCTGAACGGATCAACCCTCAAATTCCGGTGGATCTGGTAATCGATCATTCGGTAATGGTGGATGAGTATGCGACCCCGGCTGCCTTTTCAGCGAATGTCGCGTTCGAGGTTAAGCGTAACGATGAGCGTTATCGATTTCTCAAATGGGGGGCCGCGGCATTCGATAATTTTCGCGTGGTCCCGCCGGGCACCGGAATTTGCCATCAGGTCAACCTCGAGTACCTGGCTAAAACCGTCTGGCAACATCAGGTCGATGATAAAACCTACGCGTTTCCCGATACCCTGGTGGGTACCGATTCCCATACTACGATGATCAACGGCCTCGGTGTGCTTGGTTGGGGTGTGGGCGGGATCGAAGCTGAAGCCGGAATACTTGGTCAGCCGGTCTCGTTGCTGATTCCGGAAGTCGTCGGGTTTCAGTTTGCCGGAGAATTGCGTGAAGGCATTACTGCAACGGACCTGGTGCTGACCGTAACCCAGATGCTGCGCGAGCATGGCGTAGTGGGTAAATTTGTCGAATTTTTTGGTGAAGGAATGGCGCAGCTACCGCTTGCAGATCGCGCCACCTTGGCGAACATGTCACCTGAATACGGCGCTACCTGTGGATTTTTTCCGGTCGACGAAGAAACCCTACGATACCTGCGTCTGACCGGACGCGATGAAACCACTTTACAGTTGGTCGAGGCATATTGCCGTGCCCAGGGTTTATGGTACCAGGCCGATACTTCCGACCCCAGGTTCAGCAGCAGCTTGACGCTTGATCTTGGATCTGTCGAAACCTCACTGGCTGGCCCCAAACGACCGCAAGACCGGGTGTCATTATCGGGTATCAAGTCCGCGACCCAATCCATCATTGGTGCTAGCGCCAACAGCGAGCGCGGCTCAGACGATGAACTGCGCGATGGTGATGTTGTGATCGCCGCGGTGACTTCCTGTACCAATACATCCAACCCCAGGGTGATGATGGCGGCCGGCTTGCTGGCAAGAAACGCAAGAGCAGCCGGATTGAGTGCCAAACCCTGGGTGAAAACCTCGCTCGCACCGGGCTCTAAAGTGGTAACCGAATACCTGAACGCCGCCGGTCTGCAACAGGATCTCGACGCGATCGGGTTTAACCTTGTCGGCTATGGATGTACTACCTGTATCGGTAATTCGGGGCCACTACCCGAGGCCATCGAGTCCCGCATAAGAGAGCAGGATTTAAACGTGGCCAGTGTGCTTTCCGGCAATCGTAATTTTGAAGGGCGTATCCACCAGCACATCAAGTCGAACTGGCTCGCATCGCCCCCGTTAGTGGTGGCTTATGCGCTTGCAGGGAGTACGCTGATCGATCTGACATCTGAGCCCATTGGCCGGTCCCGCGACGGTGAGCCCGTTTATCTGCGGGATATCTGGCCCAGTAACCAGGCAATTGCAGACGAAGTGATGAAGGTCAACGAAGGTATGTTCAAGACGCAGTATGCGGATGTCTTCAGCGGTGATCGCAACTGGCAGGACATCGAAACCGGCGATGCGCTGCTCTACAACTGGGATGATTCCTCTACCTATATTCGTAATCCCCCGTATTTTAAACTCGATAATAGCAAGCAACTAGAGCCGATTGTAAATGCGAGAATACTGGCCATGCTGGGTGATTCGATAACCACCGATCACATATCGCCTGCCGGTGCAATTGCAGCCGATAGCCCTGCCGGCAGATACCTGATTGACAAGGGAATTGATCGAGGCAGCTTCAATTCATACGGGTCCCGGCGGGGCAATCATGAGCTGATGATGCGTGGAACCTTTGCCAACACTCGAATTCGAAATGAAATGGTTGCGGAAGTAGAAGGTGGGGTGACGCTGTTTATGCCGGGCCGCGAGCAAATGAGTATTTACCAGGCGGCGATGAAATACCAGGAGCAGGGAACCCCACTGGTGGTGATTGCCGGTAAGGAATACGGAACCGGGTCGAGTCGTGACTGGGCCGCCAAGGGTACGCGCCTGCTCGGCGTCAAGGCAGTGATTGCCCAGAGTTTCGAGCGTATTCATCGCTCCAACCTGATCGGCATGGGCGTTTTACCATTGCAGTTCATGGATGGCTTCGATCGAAAGCAACTGAAACTTACCGGTGCCGAAAAAATATCCATCAGTGGTATGCAAGATGGCCTGCGTCCCGGACAGCAACTCGAACTTTCTGTCACTGATGTTAACGGCAGTACTCTGGCGGTAGATGTTTTATGCCGAATCGATACCAGTGACGAGGTCGCTTATTACGAAGCCGGGGGTATCCTCCAGTACGTACTCGACAAAGGTGAAGGCTGACCCGCAATGCTGATAACGTTTAAATCGAGCGCTTTTGCAAACATAACCATGCTCGGCGATGTCGGACTCAAGATGCTCGATTTTATGGCTTTCGGTGGCTCGGTACCCGGCGCAATACAGGCTGGAGATGTTCCGGTCGCTTTGAAAAATCTGCAACAGGCACTGTCAAAAATGCCGGAGCAGGTCGAAGCTGCCGGTGATGCCGGCGAAGATCAACCCGCCGTCAGCCTGCCTACCCGCGCCGTCTCGCTGCTGGCATTGTTGCAGGCGGCAATTGCCGAGGAAACCTATGTGCGTTGGGACTGATTAAGAAGCTTGTAAGCCTAACCAATAAATTGCAATAGGGGCCGAAGCCTTCGATCGATATGCAGGTTAATTCGAGTTAACCATGGAAGCAACGACTGCGGTCCAGCCCTGCGCAATGTTGTCATGGTTGTAACCGCCGCCGCCCATCGCCAACATTCGACCCTGGCAACAGTCATCAGCAATCTTGCAAAGTCTTTGGGCAGCATATCCATGTGAAGCCGGACTGAACTCCATATTGGTAATCGGATCGCCTTTTATGCTGTCGGCACCACACTGCAGCAGGATAAATTCGGGCTCATTTTTACGCAGATAGTCTTCCACTTGCGGCCATACTTCCTGAAATACGGCATCGTTAGAGTAAGGAGGTACCGGGATATTTAACTTGGTTCCTGCGGCAGGCCCGGTTCCGGTTTCACCGACATTACCGGTGCCTGGATAGAGGGTGCGTCCGTCCTGGTGTATATCGGCGAATATCAAATCAGGATCATCTTCGAAACTATAAAACACACCATCGCCGTGGTGGGCGTCGATATCGATGTAAGCGACGCGTTTGATGCCGTGTTGTTGTCGCAGATATTCGATCGCGATACCACAATCGTTGAATACACAAAAGCCGGCCGCAACGTGACGTCGGGCATGGTGTAATCCTGCTATCGGTGAAAACGCTCGCAGAAACTCACCTTTCATGATGCGATCGATCGCATCGGTGACCGAACCGGCGACGTGACTTGCCGCTTCAAACATACCAACAAAAGATGGCGTATCGCCGCCATCCAGATAGCCATGCCCGCTAACCGAGTAATCACGTACTTTTTCAATGTAGTCACTGGTGTGGAAGAGCTCGATGCGATCACAGCTAGCCAGCACTGGTTTCTGGATAACCAGTTGCTTGTCAAGACCCTGGCTAAGCAACTCGGCCTGAAACACATCATGGCGCAGTGGACCGAAAGGATGGCCATCTTTGAATCCGTAGTCGGCAAGTGCCTGGCCCAGGTATACACAGACGTTTTTGGGTGACATTTTAAAATTCCGGTTTGCTTTCAGTAACCATTAAAGACCAGCACCGCAGGCAGGTCAAATTGCAGGCTGGTACGATCTCATTGCGCTTCCTTGTGCTGCCCGATTACCCACTGGTGGTCGCAGTTCTGACAACGTGCATAAATGGGCCGCACACCCAGGCGCACGTCAAAGCATCCATATTTGCCGCAGGTTTTACAGGTGGTCGAGTTTGCACATTGTTGGGCAAACGAAAAACGCATCCGGAATCGGCGAAAAAGCTCGACGATAGCGAGTCTGATAAGGTATAGCACCAGGATAGACAGTATCGAAAAGATTCCGGATAAATTAACCCCGACGCGTTCGATTATTGCAATAAACAGGAAGCCGCACATCAGGCAACTCAACAACCAGGCGAAACACAGGTAGAGCTGCCGCTCGTGCCAACGATTGAATTTTAACTGCTGCATGCGAATGTACTACATGATGCCGGTAAAGGCTGATCATTATATTCCTCTTGCCGGTGAAATTCGGAGTCTATTTATACTTCGTCGTCTCGCTACGGAGGCTGGTGAGAAGTGCGGGCTAGCTGCTTCCGCAATAGTTCGCAGGCTTCGCGCCAGGGTTCAAAAGCGGCTTTCTGTTCCAGCAGATTGAGCCCGAGTTTGGATAAAGTTCCATTGGTCGCAATGCGCCTGGCATTTTCCCCCGGAGGCGTACCTTTGTTGGCCAGCGCCAGTTCGGCTGCGCCTTTGGCCATCCCCATGACCAGCTCACCGACTCCGATAAAACCGATAACTTTCAATTGTGCCCCCGGGTGAAATCATTGCGTCCCGACTTGTCCCGACCGCGCAATAAATACAGCGCACGATTTGAGTAGCCATGCGGTGAACCGGCATTTTCCTTGATTTTTGCGCGGTTGTGATTGTAAAAACGGGTTGCCAGCATGATGCGAAGAACCAGGCCCATACGGCGATGTTCAGAATTATTTGCGTCCGAACCGTGTACCAGGTAAACATCATGCAGTGAGAATGTCCCGGCTTTAACACGATGTCACGGAACCAGTTCAAATCGACCTGGTTGCTATCAATAATTTGAGCCAGGGTACAGTCATCTCGACGCTCGAAGTGATGCGAATAAATCCTGTGCCCCCGATGCGATCCGGGAATGCATTTCATGCAACCCTGTTCCGGGGTTGAGCCATCAAGTGAGATCCATACGGTGAGCGTTTCAAGCGGTTCGATCGGATAATAGCCACCATCCTGGTGCCAGGGGGTCGCCTTGCCATTGTTTGCGGGGTTACCGAAAATCGTCATGCCCCACAAGATGAAGTCGTTGCCGATCAATTGCTCGACCCTTTCGAGGATTTCGGGAATACGGGCGATCTCGAGCCATCCGGAGTTCCCTTTGACGCCATAAGTGCCATGGGTATCCAGATGTGGACCGAGAATAAAGTCCGCTGAAAAATCGGGACTGTCCTTGTTGGCTTCGAGCAGGGCTTGATAAAGCTGGTTAAACCGCCCAAGCGTAGCTTGGGGAATACGTTAGTCCGACGGGATAACGAGCCCGTTGCGACGATAGGTGTCGATTTCCTGATCGGTCAGCGGCATTGTTCGAGCATATTACAATGCTGCAAACGGGTACAGCCAGCGGCGCAAATTCGTGATATCTTTTTCGACGCAATGAATCAGCAGATACTAGAAATTAGCAGCGAACCTATCGGGGTGGGTCAGGAGCGAGCTTGCTACCGGCACCCCGGTGATAGCAACAAAGCTGTCAAGATTCAAAGAGGAATTAGTGACAAGCAAACCCGGCGCGAACTTGTGCTGTATAAAACCCTGTCTCGTCGGAATATGCTTAATTTTGAGCATATTCCGAAATACTATGGCATAGTGCAAACCAACCTAGGTGAAGGATTTGTCGTCGATCTGATTACAGACTACGACGGCGAGGTGTCAAAATCATTGTGGTGGCACTTTGAGCGGGGCTACCCGGTAACGGAATTCAATCCCTACCTCGATGAACTCAAACACTATCTTTTGGGAAACCGAATTGTTTTCAGTGTTGATATGGGTCGTTACAATATTCTATTTCAGAAAATCTCGGCGAAACAGGCGCGCCTTGTAGTGATCGATGGACTGGGTAATCACAGTGCAATTAACTGGCTCGACAAGCTCGATTATTTCGCGCGTCGAAAAATAAATCGTCGTTGGCGGCGTTTTATAAGCCGGTTGCATTTTTACTCGGCCGAAACAATGCGCGAGCATGGTAACAGTCCAAGAGGGCTGGAAGCAGGATATAGAAGAACAGTTTAAGTATTTTCACTAGCCGATTGGCAGTCGAGACACAGGTCCGCAAAGGGCTGAGCCTGCAGGCGGGCAAACGCGATGGGTTCCGCGCATTGCAGACAATAACCATAAGCCCCTGCCTGGACCCGCTGAAGCGCGAGTTCGATATTATTTAATAACTGGCTCGCCTGTTGCTGATTTGCGATTGCCATTTGTTGCTGCTGGATCGCATCGATGCGTGAGACCCGACCGACTGACTGTTGATCAAGTGTTACCGGTTTGGTGCTCAAATCAACGTTCGCCAGTTGAGTTTCAATTTCCCGTTGTTTTGATACCAATGAAGCACGCAGCTCATCTACTTGCCGCTGGTTGAGTTCTGACGCGGACATGGATCAGGAGGATTCTGCCAATTGTTCCACTACCGGTTCGATGCCGAAATCAGTGCGAGTAATTTTGTGTCGGCGGGTGTGCTTTCGGATGCTCCGGTTTTTTGCAATCGATTCGGCACGCGCATAACCACGACCGTGATCAAGATGTACACAACTACAACGGTACCGTACCTGTCGGGTTTTAATGCCCAAATTCATCAGGCGTTCGCCAAACTCACGATCCTGACCACCGTATTGCATGCGCTCATCGAA
Source organism: uncultured Gammaproteobacteria bacterium (assembly GCA_964488685.1). Classification (GTDB taxonomy): domain Bacteria; phylum Pseudomonadota; class Gammaproteobacteria. The sequence continues at coordinate 5,500 of CAZAVY010000016.1, read as the reverse complement.
GCCATTGGTTGCGAGAATGTGTTTTTTCCAGGTCGATGAACTATGCCCGTTCCAGCTGGCGCGGGTAATGGTTAGGCCATCGAGTAATGCGCCGATCACCGGGTGAGAAAAGAGTTTGGTAAGTTTGGGTGTAAACGGCACCCCATTCTTTAACAGCCAGCCCGGGCGGGTGCAGTTTCCATTAACTATATCCTGCCGGTTTATCGCGCGTGAAACGGTTAGTGGAAGCTTGAAATAACCGCCAGACAGCATCGTATTTTCTGCCGCCAGTGCGACATGGTTGCTGACGAAATCAGGGTGGGGGATGCAATCGCCGTCGGTAAAGATCAGGTATTTACCCCGACTCGTGGTGATGGCTTTGTTCAAAATCCTGCATTTCTGAAAACCATCGTCTGGTTGCCAGATGTGTTGAATCGGGATATCGATCTGTGATTTCAAAGACTCGACCAGGTCGCGAGTTTCTTGCCCGGAACCATCGTCAGCAACGATAATTTCAAAGTCACGATAAGACTGGGCCGAAAACCCCCAAAGTGTTTTTTCAAGCCACTTTGGATGGTTATAGGTGGTAAAAATTACCGATGCAAACATCAGATTAGCTCATCGTAGATTGATTCGAGTTTGACGCATTGTTTACGCACATCGAACATCTGTTCGACACGCTTGCGCCCCTCAATCCCCATATTGTGACGCAGGGTGGAATTTTCCAGCAGACCGGCAATGTTTTCTGTGAGTCCCGAAACATCCCTTTCCGCACTCAGCAAGGCTGTCTTTTGATCTTCTACCGCCTCGACCAGGCCGCCGCTGCGAAAGCTTACGATTGGAGTTTGCAATGCCTGGGCCTCCAGAAATACCATGCCCAGACCTTCGGCATCACCACTTTTTGCGGTGATGCTTGGAGCGACAAACAACCAGCAACGCGCCAGTTCCGCACGAATCTCTGACGCGGTCGCGCTACCTGTGAATTTAACATTCAACCGGCGCGATTTTGCTTCCAGCTGCAGTGAGGTTTTCAACTCGCCTTCGCCGATTATTGTCAGTTGCAGTTCAGGAAAACGGGGTTTCAGGTTTGCCATCGCCTGAAGCAAATAGATGCAACCTTTCTTTTCGACCAGGCGACCGACGAATAGCAGGGACGGTTGCTCTGATTCGACCTTTTGCCGGGTAAATTTATTCAGATCGATGCCTATATAGTGTTGAATCAGCTTGCGCTCGGGACATCCCCGAGCGAGTGCCTGCCTGGCCATGAACTTCGATACCGCGATGATGCGATCCACTTTGTCGAAAAATCGACGATTGGTCGAACTTCGCGCAATCGCATTTTCATGCTTGGTTATATCATGCCCGTGGACAGTCGTAATTACTGGAAGATCGAGATTGGCGCCGAGCTTGATGGCATCGAGACCATCGTTAAAAAAATGTGCGTGCACCAGCGCGGGTGACTGGTTGGCGAGGGCGTTAATCCATGCCTTTCCACCTCCGAGTCCCTGCCGAAACAGGCACTTCGACAACGAAACCATGCCGCTGTGCTCCTCCAGCAGGATCCTGGTTGAATTTTCCAGTAAATGCAGGCCGGAGTTATCCTGGTGATAACCACAGAATAAAGGCCGATAGCGGGGTAGTAATTGTCCCTGATCGGCGATAAATGTCTCCGAATACGAAAGCAGGCGTTTGCGAAAGATAGCAACGGTCGAGGCCAAGATATTTTTCTCATGTGTACGGCCAGACAACGAGTCTGACCGGAATTTCCGGATTTATGAATTCGACAGGTTTCGGCGTATCTGTTTGAGTGCCAGTCGCATTTTAATATAACGGCTTATAGTGCGCAGACCAAGTTTGTCGCAAAATATTAAATAAAAAAGTCGAATGTCCCATTGTCGACACTTTTGTTCGATCATGTTCATGACCGGCTCGGCGCTGCTTGATGAAATCTTGCGGCATTCGCGGGCAATCTGGGCCATGGTGCGCACCAAAAGACCCTTATGCGCACTTTTTTGACGGGCGCAGGATGCAAATTTCCCCGAATATTCTACGGCGCCAATCCAGTCGATATATGAACCTGTTTCGTACTTACGACCGGTGGAACCGGATTGATGCTTGCGATAGTAATAAACTTCCCGATTTAACAATAGCAATGATTCGGCTGTGGCAAATAACTCTGAGAAAAATAACAGATCCTGTGCCATGCGTACGCCAACCGGAAAGCGCAGCTCGCCAAACTTGTCGCGGCGGTACAATTTGCCACCGATATGCCCGCGTACTTTGGCATGCTCGAACAGAGTGGTTAAAACATTGTCACCTGAAATAAGGGTGGTTTTATGCACCTGGTCGGGCGCTGCACGCCTGTCGCTGTCATCGAACAGCATCATATTGCCCTTGACGATATCGGCATCATATTGCTCGGCGGCCGCAAACAGACTGGAAAGTGCTTTAGCTGGCAGGAGATCGTCCGGGTCGGCAAAAATGACGTAGCGCCCCTGTGCCCGATCGAGCCCGAGGTTACGTGCGACGCTTACCCCACCGTTGGCGACACTTTCAATAAGTTTGAACTTCCCCGGGTATCGGGTGGTGAATTGTCTGCAGATTTCGATACTACCGTCAGTCGAACAATCGTCGATCAGGATAATTTCGTAATCGAAAGCGAAATCCTGATTGGCGAAACTTTCCAACCCTTCTTCAAGGTAACTGAAGACATCGAATACAGGAACTATCACCGATGCCATAAGATGATTCTGGGTAGCTGGATCACTCGTCATGTTTCAATATCCAACTTTGGCGGGGAACTGTCGATGCTTATCCGCGCCAGCAGAAAAGGCAGCATGGTGCCGAAAAACATGGTGGCGGATTTGGCTTCAAAATGATCTTCGCCCAGGGAGCCAACCAGATAATTCAGACATATAAGAATCACCGAAAGCTGAGCGGTTTTGGATTCATACTCGAAAGCTTTCTGCGACATCGCCATATAAATCGGTATCAGCATGACTAACAGGAATAAAATCAACCCCGGAAAACCGCGCGTGGCGAGGGCCGCCAGATACTGGTTGTGCGCGTATTTAAATCGGTGAACGACTTCGTTGACCTGATAGCGTTCGGAATTTTTACGCGCTTCAACTTTGAAACCGCCGACACCTACTCCCAGTACCGGGTTTTCAAGGAAAATGTTCCATGCGGTTTTCCAAAGCTCTATGCGTATGCCGAGTGAGGAGGTGCGCGACGCATCCCTGTAATCATCGCTGGCAAAATAGCTAGTGAGACTTTCGATACTACGATCTACCCGATTTTCAACCACCGGCAGCAAATACGTACTGGCGAGCAACAACATGATGCCCGCAACCAGCCCGGTTCTTCTCCAGACAGCTTGCGAACGCGCAAGATAGAAAATGAAGAAGACACTCAACACTGCCAGTGTTACCCAGGTATTCCTGGATTTGCTGAAAATCACGGTCGCGACGCCTATGAAAAATCCAGCCAGTGCCAGCCATCGTAGCCAGTTTCCGGGCTTGCTGAAGAAGTAAAACAACAATATCCCCGACAGGCAAAGTTGAATCGGACCAAAAGCATTTGGATTCATACCTTGCAGGCGATAATCGACACCCTGGCCAATATCGATGAGAATATCAACCAGCGAAAACGCCACGCTCAAGAACAGGGTCAGGATAATTACCCTGTTGTTAATATTAATTTTTCTGAACAGAAAAAATAACGGAACAGCAAAAAGAAGATAAAAATGGCGGCCCCACAGGAAAGATGAACCACGGCCCGGTTCTCCATTGAAATAAAAGGTAAAAGCAATCCAGAGAAAATTAGCGATGATGGCGGCAAAAAAAGCACGTTCTATCATACTGGTAGCTTTAAATTCCCTTAGATTGAAAACCAGGTAACCGCAGGAGGTCAGAATCAGGATCAAAAACCAAACCTTCGCAATATCGTCATATCGCGGGAGCATCAGCACAAAAAGTACGAATAGTATCGTTACCAACGGGGTCAAGGCTTTGTCTATCTTAATCGAGAATTTTGATAGCATTTTTGAATTTGAGGTTGTTATTGTTGGTGCAGGTAGATTGTAAAGGCTTTTCAAATGAAAGGAAAAAAGGAATAGGAAATAAGAAACCTGGAGGCGGGCTAGCTGGTAATTTTCCAATCCCGGAGCTGCGTTTTAGTTGACAATACCACGGGAACTATCGGGAATAGGTCTGCTTCGCAACTGCCGGGTTACCGATTCGCATTTTTGGTAATGACCAGTAGGTTAGCGCACGCCACAACCACTCTACCGGGCCATACACAAAGTACTTTAGCCAGCAGTTGCTGAACACAATTTGAAAAGCAAAAAAAACAATCGTGATGAGCATGATATAAGCGCTACCGATTTTTCCAGCCAATCCCAAACCCATGCCAAAATCGAAAAGAACAAAGGCGTACACCATCGACTGCATCAGATAGTTGGAAAGAGCCATACGCCCGACTGCTCCCAATGGGTAGAAAAGGACTCGCCAGCTAGTATGCTGTAATCCCAAAATTATTAAACAGGCATATCCTAACGCAATCAGTGGGGTCGATATTAGATGCAGTGCATCTGCTATAGTTTCGAAATTCAACGAGTCGGGAAACCATGATGGTTGTTCGGTAATATGCGGCATGGCACCCAGGAGAGTGAGAAAAAAACCAATCGGAAACAAAATAACTACGCTGCGACGCATTCCTTTCGCATAATGCTCCGGGTGGGTTACGAATTCTCTGCGCCCAATCCATTGGCCTACAAAAAACCGGCCAAGGATGTATAGCATCCACCCCAGGACAAATCCTGACAAAAGGCCATTCCAGTAAGATCCTGCAAAGTTAGCGACTAGATCCCAATAGTGACCCGATTCCGAGATTTCCTGCCGGGCAATTGCGGCTTCATTACCAATAAACTCTGAGCTTCCGGGCAGTCCCTTCGAATTAATGGCGTCATCAAAGACGTTTAGAAGAGGTCGAGCCAATACCATCAGGGGAATCCCGATTACAAGAAGCGTTCGCTCCTGCCAGTTACGCGTCAAATAAAGAACGAATCCCATTAATGCAAACATGTGGAGGATATCCCAGGTGAAAATTAAAAACTGATGGATAATCCCAATTATCAGTAACACCGTTAATCGACGTAAGTAGATGCGATCGAAATTTACTTCCCTCGCTGTAAGACGCCGCATTTGAATGGTAAAGCCGATACCAAACAAAACGGCAAACATGGTGTTGGCTTTGTCGAGTATGAAAAGGCGATTTATAAGGACTGCAATATTGTCAAGTAGCGTCGTGTCTAATCCGGCTTTTTGGACTTCACTGATCATGTATTGATTATGAAATCCGATAAAGTTGGCAAGAAATACACCAAACAGTGCAAAACCTCGAAGCACATCTAGAGACTCGTAGCGATTCGATGGAGTGACTGGTGTTGCATTTAAATTCGCTGGGTTCAAATAAGTATTTCCCGGGTTGGCAATATGGAGGAGGTTAATTTGTAACCACA
>CAZAVY010000015.1:0-41157 GCA_964488685.1 uncultured Gammaproteobacteria bacterium | reverse complement strand
CATATCTCCGTTGCTTCAGTCTACTCCAACCATCAATTTTTTCCTTTATCTGAATATTTCCAAGCGACTTATAACTACATTTAGACGTCAGTTTGACGTGTAATAACACGTCAATCCGACGTATAATTCCGCTATTAGTGTGGTAAGTGACTGAATTGTTTACATCTGGATGTAGAAATACGTCACTTTGATCGAATATTACATTAACCATCAAGGATGATCCCTCATGTCGCATTTTTCGGCTTTCTAGATGCCGAAGATCAGAGAAATAGATCATATTTCGCAAGTTGGAATTTCGAATTAGAACCGTCATATTTCCTTATGAATTACCCTACAGCGAAAAATATCCGAAGTCGACCTTGTATTTACTATCGGGAATGAGGGTATTTTTTACCTTGCTCCGACGATACCGGTTCCCCTGAAATCGCGGCCTGTGGTATTCTGCGCGGGCCTGGTGGAGCAAACCACCCGTAACTAGAGGTTATACCATGAACGAGGAAGCCGTCGGCCTTCCCGAGCGCCCGCGTGTTCGACCCGCGGACCCGCGCTTTTCTTCTGGGCCGTGTAAAAAATATCCCGGCTGGGATATCAGTCATCTAAAGATCGATTTTCTTGGACGCAGTCACCGCGCCAAACTCCCCAAACAACGTTTACACGATGCGATTGAAATCTCTCACCGCTTACTGGGGTTACCCGCCGACTGGAAGCTCGGAATCGTTCCCGGCTCCGACACGGGTGCCTTCGAAATGGCGATGTGGTCGCTGCTCGGTTCGAGACCGGTGGACGCGCTGGTCTGGGAAAGTTTTTCCGGTGACTGGGCCAGAGATTTGCAGGCGCTGGTTAGCGAAGACGTGAACCTGTATCAAGCAGGGTATGGTGAACTTCCCGATTTGAGCCGGGTGAATCCGTCGCATGATCTGGTTATGGTTTACAACGGCACCACCAGTGGAGTTTGTTTACCGAATCTTGATTGGCTCGATGCAGGGCGTGAGGGTCTGGTGTTATGTGATGCGACCTCGGCAGCCTTTGCCATGCCGATCGATTTTTCCAGGCTCGATGTCGTTACCTGGTCCTGGCAGAAGGTGCTCGGTAGCGAGGGCGCACATGGCATGCTTGCGCTGAGCCCGAGGGCGGTGGCCAGGCTTGAATCCGAATTGCCGCGCTTTCCACTACCAAAAATATTTAAACTGACCCGGGATGAAAAACTGATCGAGGGAATTTTCAGTGGCGCCACCATTAATACGCCCAGCATGCTGGCACTCGAGGATCTGCATGCGGCATTGTCCTGGGCCGAGGCACAGGGGGGTGTTGAAGCCTTGTGGCAACGCACGCGCAACAACTTCGATTGCATTGATAACTGGGTAAGCCGGACTTCGTGGGTGGACTGGTTAGCCCGTGATCCGGCGACACGTTCACCGACCTCGATGTGCCTGCGCGTCGTTGATCCGGAATTTGAGCACTTGTCCGAAGCAGATCAGCAACTGGCAATCAACACGATGGTGTCCCGGCTCGATCAGGAAAACGTTGCACTCGATATCGGCAACTATCGCAGCGCGCCTCCGGGGTTTCGAATCTGGGGCGGCGCCACCGTAGAAACCAGCGATCTGGAAGCACTCACCCCGTGGCTGGACTGGGTATTTGCGGATTACAAACAGAACACAGGGGTAGCGACATGACCAAACCCAGGGTTTTGATATCTGACTCAATGTCGGGTCAGGCAGTCGCCGTATTTGAGGAGCGCGGCGTCGACGTGGTGCAATCGAGCAAACTCAGTGAAGCTGAGCTGCTCGACATGATCGGTGAATTCCACGGTCTCGCAATTCGATCTTCAACCAACGTGACCGCGGAGCTTCTGGAGAATGCGGTCAATTTGAAAGTCGTGGGCCGGGCGGGTATCGGTGTTGATAACGTCGATGTTGCGGCCTGTACCCGGCGTGGGGTGGTAGTCATGAATACCCCACTCGGAAATGCGATTACGACCGCCGAACACGCGATGGCGATGATGCTGGCGCTGGCGCGTCACATACCGCAGGCAAACAGTTCCACTCACGCCGGCAAATGGGAAAAATCCCGTTTCATGGGGATCGAGCTGACCGGTAAAAAACTGGGTTTGATTGGTGCCGGTAACATCGGCTCCATCGTCGCCGCCAAGGCAATCGGCTACGGCTTGCGCGTGCAGGCCTATGACCCGTTTCTGACCGAGGAGCGCGCCACTAAACTGGGCGTGATAAAGGTCGATCTCGATACCTTGCTCAGCAGTTCCGATATCGTTTCTCTGCATGTTCCGAAGACACTCGAGACTACCAATATAATCAGTGCCAGTGCCATAAACAAAATGAAAAAAGGGTGTATGTTAATCAACTGCGCGCGCGGCGGTCTGGTCGATGAGCTGGCGTTACTGGCGGCACTGAAGAGTGAGCACCTAAGAGGTGCGGCGCTCGATGTCTTCGAAGTCGAACCGGCGCGTGAAAACCCGTTGTTCGAGATGAGCAATGTAATCTGTACCCCGCACCTCGGCGCTTCTACCATTGAGGCGCAGGAGAAGGTGGCGATTCAAATTGCCGAGCAAATCAGCGAATACCTGTTAAGCGGTACGATCAACAATTCGATCAACACGCCCAGCATTAGCGCCGAAGAAGCACAATTGCTGCACCCATACCTGCAACTGGCGCAATGCCTTGGTTCTTTTGTCGGCCAGCTGACCGATGATCCGATTAAAACCCTGACGGTTACCTATGGGGGCGAGGCCAATGACTTGAATGTGTCCCCGTTAACGGTGCAGGTGGTGCAATCGATACTCGAGCACCACAGCAGCTACGTCAATTCGGTCAACGCGCGTGAAATCGCGCGCGATCGCAACATCAATGTCATCGAGGCGCACAATGAAGGGCGTGACGAATACCCCTGTCGTATTACCGTCGGGGTTGAAACCGAGTCCAAGTCGCGCAGTATTTGCGGCACCTTGATTCAAAACCGGCCGCGCGTGATCGACGTCAAGGGAATTCCACTGGAGTCCAAACTCGGTGAACATATGCTTTACATCACCAATTCGGATAAACCGGGTGTTATCGGTGACATAGGCACATCGACCGCCGAACGCGGCATTAATATCGCCAACATGCACCTCGGACGTGACCAGCCGAATGGTAATGCGATAGTACTGATCGAAATCGACGAGCAGCTCAGCGGCGATGATCTGGAACAGCTGCGCTCGCTGCCGAATATCACCAATGTGCGATATCTGCATTTCCCCGCACTGCGGTGAACGAAACCGGTCGGGAGCGAGTGCCGGGAAGGTTGCAGCGACCCGTTGTCAAATTGACGCCGGTAACTCGCGAGCGTGAGTTACCTTTATGGCCTAGATCGCGGATGCGAGCTTTAGTGCTTCGGCAATCGCGATTTCCAGCGTGCGCGGCGCCGGCGGCAAACGCCGCTATCACTTCATCGATTTGCGCTGCCGTCATGGCGTGGGCAATATTGCCGTTGGTTTCAGAGCGAATCGCCGATGCCGACCAGCGCGCCCCCCCCCGGCTGGTTGATCAGGACCGTACCCGCGCTGTGTGCCAGCTGCGCGAGAATTCTGCCGCCTTCGGTATGCACAGCCTGGCTCAATGCCCGGTAGCCCGGAACAATGTCGTGGTTCAGATTCCATAGCGTATCGTTACTGCTGCCGAGCATGCCGGATTCATGCACCGGTGTACCGCCGGTAATCTGTAAGCCAACGCCGTTGCCGGCATAGGTTTGGTGGTAAGCGATGTATATATCACCGGGCCGGTTGTTGTCGGCAAAACCCGGAACATGCGCGGATACCAGGGTACGGTTTCGAACCTCGATACTCCCGATTTTCAGTGCAGAAAGCTGTTTGGGAAATTGTTTCATTTATAAATCAAACAGAATGTCGGAGCGGATTATATATTTTGTTCCCATGGTGATTTCTTCGGAACCGTGCATACATTGCAGAGGATGCATGCCGTGCGGGAAACACAGCGCGCCTCCGATCTGAGTGCGAACATCGATGATGTTGGCGTCGTCCGGATGCCGCGCGGGCCGTGAAGAATCGGATTTACTGATGTAGAACCGGGTAGCGCCACCGGTGTAATTCTCGGTCAGAAACAGCAACAAACTCAATTGGCTCCAACGATCATGGTAAGCATTATTGATCAGTTCACCGTCGACGACTCGCGAACCGGGCCAGGAACCGTCGGTATGCGGAGCAAAGTAATCCCCTTCACCATAACGATAAAATCGGAATCTAGAATTGATACCGAGCGCGCGCTTGCCGGTGTCGAAGGCATCGGTATCCTGGATCAGGGGTCGGCAACGTTGCCAGATGAGGTCGTTGGTTTCGTCATCGGCAATCCAGGTAAAGCTATCGTTGTGGCGAACTTCTCGGGGCAGCGAAACCGCGGCGTCTTTCAGGTATCCGAGTGATTCGGTCAGTTTCACGATGCGCCCGCATTCGGCCGCCGATAAAACATTCAGCAACTGGAAGGTAGCGGGTACTTCAGCGATATCTTGTCGCAGAACCGGAACCGTGTAGACATGCTCCAGGGCCGCAGGGTTGGCATCCCGGCTGGCCCAGGTCGGGATTGCAGGATTTTCGGCGCCCGGTTCACGAGCGATGATATAGAAGGTTGACACAAATTTGCCCAGCGTTTGGCAACAGTATATACGTTGGAATTCCTTAAGATCCAGTAGGGCCTGCGCACCCCGGAGGTGGCCCGGGGATGTTTTTAAAGGGCTCGACGAAATTTATTCCGGGCGGCAATGCGAGTGAACGGGAAGATTTGCGTTGTATTGCGAAATGGAGGTTGTTGGCGGTTCTGAAGGTTAAGTCAGATTATTTGATAAGCGTATTCTCCCGGATCTCCTCCAGCTGATCTTCCAGTTGCCGGATTTCGCTGCGAAAGTATTCCAGTCTTACCGGTTGAATATCCTTACCCACAATGCTTTCGATTGCCCGGGTCATGTCTTTGATAGCTCTCAATACCCTTATCTCTTCGACCGTCAAGTCGAAGTTTCTCAGCTTTTCGACTCTTGCAGGAGAATCATTGCCTGATTTTGAAACTGTCATTTCTCATTACCAATATTATAAATAACTGGAAGGTGCTAGCTACCTTAGCTTCCCGATAACAGTTTTATAGCTAATATTTTGGTTTTTTGGAGAAAATTAATCTACAGCATACAAGATCATGGGGATTGCCGAGATCGGGAAGGTGCGAGAGTCTGTGTCAATTCCGAAAACTGACAGAAATACAGTTATCGAAAGACATCTCGGGCTAAGCGGACTTTCCCAAAATAAATCAACAATCGAGTAACCATTTGTTCCAGAAATTTTGACTGACATGGGGTCGCAGGTGGATTAGAATTCTTCGGAAACCACGAGGAAGCCCCATGTGGCCCAATACTCTGTTGACAGATTTACTCGGTATCGAGCAACCGATAATCCAGGCACCGATGGCAGGTTCAACCACGGTAGAGCTGGTGGCGGCCGTGAGTAATGCAGGGGGTGTCGGATCAATGGGATATGCCGAAACGCCGGTCGAAGTGATCAGGGAAGACGCCGACAAAATTCGGATGTTAACGGATAAACCCTTCAATCTGAATTTTTTTGCGCACGACACTCCCGGCAACCGAGCGGAGGTAATCTCGGCGACACGAGAAAGAATCAAACCATTCTATGCGCAAGCCGGACTTGGTGATATTCCGCAGGATGTCAACACACCGTTGTATACTTTTACCGAAGCAAAACTGGAGTTACTGCTCGAAGTCAGGCCGGCACTGGTTAGTTTTCATTTCGGGCTACCTTCGGTTGAATCGATAAAGGCATTAAAATCAGCAGGATGTCGAATACTCTGTTCTGCAACAACGGTAGACGAGGCCGTCGCGCTGGAGCATTCGGGCGTGGATGTAATTGTCGCCCAGGGATGGGAGGCAGGAGGGCATCGCGGAAGTTTTGAAGTAAATCCTGAGGATGACGGCGTCGGCACTATGGCACTGGTTCCACAAATTGTTGATGCGGTTAAAGTTCCGGTAGTTGCTGCGGGCGGCATTGCGGACGGGAGAGGAATCGCGGCTGCATTTATGTTGGGTGCATCCGGGGTTCAGATGGGAACCGCCTTCCTTTCCTGCCCGGAGGCCAACATCAGTAAAGAGCATCTGGTAGCAATTCAAAATGCCAGGGATGATGATACCCGGCTGACCACGGCGTTTTCGGGAAGGCCGGCGAGGGCGAGGAAAAACCCCTATATCGTATCCATGGCTGAACACCGCCTGCCAGTTTTGGATTTCCCGACCATGTACAGCTTGAGCGATCCGTTAAGGAAGGCATCGGACGAAAACCTTGACTTCAGGTTTCTTCTTTATGGGCAGGCAGCCGCGCTTAACCGGGAGCTGCCAGCTGCCAGGCTGATACAAACCCTGGTTGAAGAAGTGCAGATTCTGATTTGATGGGGTGTTGCCAGCTGCAGTTGTTTAGCGGCCGCGCCTGATATATTACCGAAATCGATTTCGGGTATTTCTGTATCGAAGCAGGCGCCGATAGTGGCGCGGCCCGGTAGATTGCCAAACCGGGTTTCGAAGGTTTTATCCATGTTAAAGTATGAGCCTTCGCAAATCCGCCTGGGATGAGTTATGAGTCGATTAGTCAACAAAGCAATCGAAGAAACCCTGCTGGTCGAGAACTTACCCTACGATCTCGATCATGGTATTGCGAGTCGAGCCTCGATCGGACTGATCGTGCTAGCGACCGATTATACCATTGAACATGAATGGCGACAGGTATTTACCGGGCTCGATGGCGTTGCACTTTATGTCAGCCGGATCCACAACGAAAACAAGATTACTCCGAAAAACCTGCGCGCGATGGAGCCGCGAATTGTCAAATGCGCGCGCCTCATCACCCCGGATACCCCGGTGAACGTGATTGCCTACGGCTGTACTTCGGCCTCGATGGCGATTGGCGAAGAGTCAGTGTTTGCCAAAATCAGGCTATCCAAACCCGAGGCCAAATGCACTACCCCAATTACCGCGGCTTTTGCGGCCTTCGATGCCTTCAAAGCAAATCGTATCGGCGTGTTGACGCCGTACCCGGCCGATGTCAACAGAATTGTGTCGGATTACATCGCCGCGCGCGGCTACCGGGTACCGGTATTCGGCTCGTTCAACGCGGATCGCGACTCCGTGGTTGCCCGCATTACGCCACGGTCGATCGAGCGAGGCGTGCGTGAAATCAACAAAAACGCCGAAGTGGATGCTATTTTCGTGTCTTGCACCTCGGTACGATTGATGCAGGCCTGTGCCGAGCTTGAGCACAGCCTGGGGGTTCCACTGACTTCATCAAACCATGCCATGGCCTGGCATGCGTTACGACTCGCGGGAATTGACGATAAACTCGGGCGCTATGGCTCACTATACGATTTAGGCTTACCCTGAAATCGGACTAATCCGTCGACTGATGGAACTCTCACCGAGTTCTGTCTCTCTAACTGTTGCCTTCCAACCGGAGAAAATGCAGTGAATAAAGCGCGTCGAAAACTTGTTTGCGCCCTGGGTACCGGGGCATTTGCCGCACTCCTGGGTAACCCCGTTCTGTCGGCTGCCGCGCTCGCGGTCGAAACCCCGAAACTGAGTCCGGATGACCCGGCCGCCAAATCCCTGGAGTACACCCACCTGTCACCCGATAACGCCAAAAACTGTGCAGGATGCCAGTTCTATACCGGCGCCGATGCCGAGTGGGGACCCTGCACTATTTTCCCGGACAAACTGGTTAGTGCCCGCGGCTTGTGTAAATCCTGGTACGGCAGGGCTTAAAAAATACAACTGGAATCTGGCGCGGGGATGGCCTTCTGGCGATATTTTGCCGGTTTTTGCCACCGATCCGGGGCTTCGATAGTATTATTCCGGTTTGAAGCATCAGAGGTAACGCATTGAATTAAAGGTATAAAGTCTGTTTTTTCGGATTTGGAGGATAATTTTGAGCAATCCCTCACAGCCATGGCCTGAAATTTGCACTATAAAATTATATTGAGTAATTAAAAAATAGTTTAACCAAGGCGGCATCACCTGATTTCAACGAGGTGGCGCATGAACAGGAAGAGTACGATATTGTGGCGATTCGCCGTACTGGGATTATTTATCAGTCTGGTCCCACTCGGTATCTACGCACTCGACAAGCACGATAAAATCGATACCGACCAAATGCTGGATGTGTCGGTTTCAATTCGCACCGTGTCCCACGTTACCGTTGATAGTTTTGGTGACTCGGTTTGGGAGATCGGTAACGGCTCCGGTTTCCTGGTTTCATCCGCCAGTTGTGAAGTCTGGACAAGCTATCACGTAATCGCGCGTGCCGCACTGATCGAAGTCTACCCCAGGGGTTGGAGTCACACTGCCGGCATCCCCGCAACAGTTGTTAATTCCACTCCCAGATCGGACATTGCCATACTCAAGCTCGAAAATTGCAAAGGAATTCCAGCGGCGCAACTTGGCAATTCGGACGGGGTTCGATCCGGTGATGAAACCTTCGCTGTCGGTAATCCACTGGGACGAAATCCGGATTCCATCAGTCGAGGCATAATTTCGCATACCCAACGCTACCGTGAAGGCAGCACAGCTTATTTGCAGACCGATGCGGCGATTAATCCGGGTAGTTCGGGCGGCGCCCTGTTTGATCGGGAAGGAAACGTAATCGGAATTAACACCGCCATCGATACCACCCGTAACGGCGCCAATCTCGGGGTCGGGTTTGCAGTTCCGATCAATCTGGTAATGCAGGTTGTCGGTGATTTGCGCCAGGGGCCGCCGAGCTGGGGTGACGCCGGGATAAACGGTATCGTCAGCGCCTTGTCACCGGATAAAGCGGAGGTCTTTAAGGTTCCATACGGTGGTGGCGCGCTGGTGGTGACTAAAACACCGGATGAAGGTCCGGCTTCGGGCAAGCTATTCGTACACGATGTAATCTACCAGATCAATGGGTTCGCAGTACACGACATCGATCAGGTAATAAGAACGGTGGGCCAGCACCGGGTCGGCGAAACGCTGACATTGGCCCTGATTCGCGGTGGTGAACAGCAACAGGTTGACATCACTCTTGGTGAGGGCTGGCAGGCCGACGCGGTTCCTGAGCCGGACAAATATGACGGATACCTTGGCATGACGCTCGAGATGTGGGAGGCAAAAGAGGGTGATCGGGCCAAGTTCAAACGCCCCGTGATTACCAAAGTTCACAGTATGGGGCCGGCCCACAAGGCGCATATTTCGAGTTCTCAGAAATCGATTACCATTAGGGGTCCGTATGTAATTCCGTACCTGCTCGATGTCAAAACCATAACCGGGTTGGCTTACCAGGGAGAGTTTCATGCCATAGCAACGGTCGACGAGCTTGAGAAATTTGCACTACGGGCTTACCAGTCCGGAGATCCGCTGTTGCTCGAAGTTGAGCTATGGACGCGTTCCGACCCGCGTGACTATAAAACCTCACTGGAGTACGTAAATACTGCTTTCTTCAAGCTGATGCCACAGCGAGCTTATGCGCAGGTTTCCGATCATGAAAAAAGTCAGGCGGTGGTAACTGAAACGTCTCGGCCGCCATTTGAATTCACCCAGGCACGCGATAACTCAGACAAGATCTGACATCCGAAGTAATCGATCCATAAACCACCGGTGCGCCGGCCTGTTTAAAATAATTCCGGGCCTCGGGGTTCAGCACCTTGATGCCCAGTTCCTCGATGACGCGTAACGCAGTGTTGTGAATAGCTTGCAGCCGGTCATCGCTGAACGCCGGCTGTTTGATCAAGGGATTTTTCAAATTGCGATAGTTCACATTTCGCTGGCGTGAAGTATCTGCCACCCCGTGCTGTCTTCTCTTCCTGGATCTTCTACTCATGGCAATTTGTCCCCATAAGTGTCGAGTATGTAATTGCGAAATTTTTGTGCTTCGCTTGAATCGAGCGACTTGCCGGTAAAGGCTTCGAAATACGCTTCGGTATAACTCAATCTTGTCCGCAACGGTTCCTGTACTCCCAGCGCATAGAACCCTATCTGGGAGTAGTAGAGGACCCGTGCCCGAATCAGGGAATGCGGCATCTCGAATCCAAAACGGACAAAAAATTTACACAATGATCCGATTCGAGCTTCGTCTTCCATATCCACCAATTCCCGGACGCTTTTCGATCTTCGGGCCCACTCTCTTAAGGCCAGAGACAGTATCTGGCTAGCAATGGGTACCGAGCTGGTTTACGAAGCCGAAGCAGCTTTGATCCACTTTTCGATACATCCATGCAACCGGCATGAGCCACAATGAGTATCGCGCAGGTTTCTCATTTTCCGGTCAACGATAACAGCAATGGCTGGAGTCGCATACTGCCATCCAGAACTCCCCACCCAGCGCTTTCGGGTCAGCACCGGGTTGACTGGATCGTAATCGGTGCCGGTTATGCCGGGCTCGCTGCAGCGCGTCGGCTCGGTGAGAATAGACCAGGCGATAAAATTGCACTAATCGATGCCGGTGAGATCGCAGAGAACGCATCGGGTCGAAACTCGGGTTTCGCAATTGACCTGCCGCACGTGGTTGGTAGTTCGATGGATGAACTGGATAGTTCCCACCGATACATGGCGCTGGCGCGTGCCGCGATCGACTACCACGAAACCCAGATCGATCGTTACTTACCTGTTAACTCCTGGCTGTAAAGATTGCTTCGCTAGGCTCGCAATGAACCTCGAGAGCGATTACTCTCATGCGGCAGATTTGTAGAGCGAATTTTTCAGCAATGCCCGGATCCTTAAGCGCCGAAATCGAAACGCCCGGAATCAGTTATATCAACGGGGTCATCCTGGTCCTGATGTCGGGCGTGGTCTGGTCGTCGATGGGGATCGGTATCCGTATGATAGCGGAGGCCAACGTCTGGCAGATCCTGTTTTACCGTTCGATTGCACTCGCGACCTTCCTGTTCTGCATCATTAGTTTCCGCTCGGGCTATAAGCCTTTGGCGGTCATCAGAAAGGTCGGAATTGCAGGCGCTATCGGCGGTGTCGGGCTGGTATTCGCCTTTGCCGGCGGTATTTACGCAATACAGACCACGACGGTCGCTAACGCGATGTTCCTGTTCGCCTCGGCGCCGTTCCTTGCGGCTGTCTTCGGTTGGATTATCTTGCGTGAAGACGTCCGTAAAGCAACCTGGGTGGCGATGTTTTTTGCCTCCATCGGAATCGCAATTATGGTATTCAACAGTATATCCGCCGGGAAGATGGCGGGTAACCTGAGCGCGATGCTGTCGGCCCTTGGATTTGCCGTATTTACCATCGCGTTACGCTGGGGCAAACTCGAAGACATGTTGCCGACCGTGTTTCTGGCCGGGATATTCGCCATTGTCACCGCCGCCGTGGTTTGCCAGGTTAAAGGATATGGATTTAATATTCCGCGCAACGATCTGCTGATTGCGCTTTCAATGGGCGTGTTCCAGGTGGGATTGGGACTTACCATTTTTACCATTGGCTCCAAGGTAGTACCCGCTGCTGAACTCGCGCTGCTGTCGATGACGGAGGTATTGCTGGGGCCATTGTGGGTGTGGTTATTTCTCGGTGAAACTGCAAGTTTTTATACCTTGTTCGGCGGGGTTATCCTGATGCTTGCGATCGTCGGTAACGCTGTCAGCGGGCTGCGTCGTAAACCGGTGCCAGTGATCTGATGGCTGCCAATCACCTGTTTGACGGTTTGCTGGCGGGTCGTGAAAAAGACCCACGCAGGTTGTTGAAAGTGGCGGACGGTGAATCCTGGTGTTACGCCGACCTGGTTGCACTGAGTGGCCGGCTGGCCAATCTGCTTCTGTCGCAGGGCGTCGGCCCGGGTGATCGGGTCGCGGCGCAGGTACCGAAGTCGGTCGAAGCAATCGCTCTCTATCTTGCCACGGTACGCGCCGGCGCGATTTTTCTGCCGCTCAACAGCGCCTACACCCGGGCCGAAACCGGCTATTTCATTGAAGATGCCTAACCTGCGGTTTTCGTTTGCAGCAGCGTGCGTGCAGCCGATTTCGTCGACCTTGACGCCTGCGTCTATACCCTGGATGGCGATAGCGGCGGTAGCCTGATGCAAGCCGTGGAAACCATGTCAGCGGAGATCGATAATGTTGCCCGCGATGCCCAGGATCTCGCGGCCATTCTCTATACATCGGGTACCACCGGCTTGTCCAGGGGTGCGATGTTAAGCCATGACAATCTGCTTTCGAATGCGCTGACACTGGTCGATTACTGGCATTTCGATAGCCGTGACCTGTTGTTGCATGCGCTGCCGATTTTCCATACCCATGGATTGTTTGTCGCCACCAATATAATCCTGGTTGCCGGCGCATCGATGATTTTCCTGAAGCGTTTCGATCTTGCCCAGGTGATCGTAGTCGAATCGTTGCCACGCAACGCGATGGGCAAGGTACAGAAAAACAGGCTACGAGAGATCTATGCTTGAATTGATTAAAAGAAGTGCCTGCGAAATTGTGGCGCTGTTAAAGGCGGGTACCCGGTCGGCCGGATCCATTGGTCCGACACTTCTTCAAAATATGCACTTCGGTCCGAAACAAACACGACGACTATTAAATCAACATCAACAAGCAAACCAAATATTCCTTGTACAGCCATCATCATGACAAAAAGCGAGTCTGAGAACACACCTACAACTATCAGAATAATATTTCGAATAATGCTCAAACTGGCAATTGCTACAAATATAGTAGGAGCACCTGGTCTGACAATAAGTAGAAATATTGAGACCAAAATATACAGGGCAGCCAAAACCAGGCCGATGATCCCGTTAATTACTGAATATTTTTTAAACCAAGGTGGAACCTCCATAAAATCTGTAAACCATTCAAATATTTTTCTAATCGGCAGTTGAGAATTTTTGGAATCTTCGGGGGAGGGAGTGCTTGCCTTTTAGTATCCATAGTGTACAACTAACGCCTTTCTTCAGCGGCCTGGCTTTAGCTGGGTCCGCTGCAGGAACTTATTGTGTGGCTCTTGCCTTTGGATAAAACTTGACTCTATCTAAGCCTTTGAAGTCCGCATCCTGAGTCCATACTACTGCCTCATATTTCTGGGCTGTTGCGTAAATTATGCTATCCGCCAATGGCAACTTGAACTCAACACCATAATAGGCTGCATTTACCGCCAACTCACCATCCAGCGCAATAACATTTCCTTGCTCCATGTGGGCTATTGCCTCAAATGCCGATTCCTCATTCCTTTGACGCAGTATGCTTTTGAAAACCTCGGTTAAGGTAATGCTAGGAACCAGCAAATTATCTATTGCTACAATTGGCTTGGCAAATAGGCCAGAGTTTTTATCGCCGGCAAAAAAGGATAACCAGGCTGAAGAATCTACGACATTCATACTCGGTCTTTGTCTCGTTCGACATCCGTCTCAATGCCTTTCAGAAATCCTTTCAATTTCTTCATCGGTTTTATCGGAATAAGCTCGATACGATTCTGGTACGTAAGCACTTGTATTTTTTGACCGGAAAAGATTCCCATTGACTCTCTGACGTCCTTGGGGATCACAACTTGAAATTTTGGGGATACAGTTACCGCTGTCATAATTAATTCTCTATCGATAGAACAATCGTAATACGATAATGCTATCGATAAAATCTGTCAAGCCACATAACGACCACACTGTGCGGCGTGAACGAAGCGCAGCGTAGTGAACCCCCGAACGAGCGCCTTGTTAGGCAAGCTGGATTCATATACTAAGTGCAATATGCAACTCCCAGTATTTATGAGTGGAGGTAATCTGCGATACTTCCCGATTTTTCCTTCCACCAAGAAGAGAGATCATGATGAAGTATCAACACCTACCTCCGAAGAGAGGTATATAATTTCACACCTTACTAAAGCAAGGCTTTAGTCAATCCGAGATCGCTCGCCAGATCGGTCAGCATCGCAGCACCATCTCCCGTGAATATGCTCGCAATCGCTGCAGGGGTATCGATGATAGTTATCGCTATTCGAGGGCACAGCGCAGAACTATCGCCAGGCGACGACGATCCTGACGCAATCGACACTATACAGAACAAGATTTTGCCATTGTTCGTCGGCTCCTTCGCAAGCAGTGGTCACCCGAGCAAATCGTCGGCATCATTCGCCGATTCAAACTCATGAAGCGCCGTATGAGCCATGAGACGATCTATCAGTATATCTAGCGGCCTGTTGTGGGGTCACCTGCGTCAATCTGTCAAACAGCGTGCAAAAATGATCACCTAACCCGGACATTTCATGAACTGCCGCGATGATTACGCAGGACTTTGTTTTCTCGGGAGATTTTCCGAAGAAGTGTCGGACCAATGGATCCGGCCGACTGAGGAAGGTTCCTGAGGAAACAAAGGTCAAGCAAGGGCGCGAGCAGGTTTATGAAATGTTCGGGCTAGTCACCCTGGCAAGCTCGTTCTGGCTCATTTCCTGCAATTCGCGAATAATGCGAACTGATTCGCCCACGCTCAATTCAATTTGCCTTTTAGCAATTTTGTAATCTTTCATTTCAGTTCTTCCGATAGTCATGAGCTGTCACGTTTACAACCTGGACCAGAACCTGATCCATTTCGACTTGATAAATTACCCGGCATCGTAATGTGCCAAAGTGGGGTTGTAACACATCCACTTAACGACAGGAGAAGCCCGAATGAATATTACAACGATTGGCATCGATTTGGCGAAGACAAGTTTCAGCCTGGTAGGCGCACAGAAGCACGGCAAGATTGCGCTTAGAAAAACATTGACGCGGAATAAGCTGTTGCCCTTCATTGCGCTTCGTCGCCTTCCCAGTAATGGCCCAGCAACTCGGCGGCGCGTTTGAGGCGCTCGATATTGTGATCTGAAACCGACATCCCGTTCGCCTTTTGCAAACTGGGCAGCATCAGCGTGGTTTCTTTCGCCAGGTTCTCAAGATCGCTGTCATCGAGGCCCGCAAAGTCGGTTATGGTGCGGATACCGCGCGCGCGCAACTCCCCGGTGGCGTCGCCGAAGCAAACGCATAGCTTGGCTTGCAGCAGCCAGTCGATCAGTTCACGCGCACCATAGGATGTTTTCAATAACAGCGGGATAAAATCCGCGCTGGCCAGATCGTAACAGGTGTCTATGCCCAGTTCTTCCAGGCGGAAAATGTCGTAAGAAGTCATGCCTTCGATCATATTGAGCGACAGGTTGCGCACCGTAGGATGGTTATCGCCTCCGCTCAGTCCGATTTTACCAGTCAGCCACCTGACGCCCCGCTGTGGAAACATGCCCAACAGGAACACGGTCACGATTAGAACTCCGTCGGAGGTAGGCAGGAGTACTTGAGCGTCTTGCTTCGAGCTGCTGAATTCGTAACTGAATCCGCCCACAGCATGATAGATCAATAGCGCGATAAAAGAGGACAGAATCATGCGCAGCCCAAAATGATAAAAGGCGATCGGCAGCAAATCATTCATCGAATAGCGTCGAAAAATGCCTTGCAATCCCCAGATGTAAGCACCCAGGAAACCGAGACCAAAGGCCAGCAATGCGCCATTCTGATAGGCGACCAGGCAATCGCTTCCCGCACCACAGTCGACCTTGGCCAATTGGGTGCCGGCGAGCAATATGCTCGGTGTCTTCGCCAGCCCCAGTTCGTTACTGAGCAGTAATACCGATAGCCCCATCGTGGCAATACTCATGGTGAACAACACCGACACGATAAAATGCATACGGCCTATATCCTGGGTATAGATTTTTCGGTAATCGGAGGTGATATTGAGAACGCGCAGGATGCGTTCGATTTCCAGCTTGCGCTGGCCGAGTCGGTAGGCAAAGTAGGTAAAGGTACAAACGGGTAAAAATCCGACCAGTACAATCAGCGTCAACAAGCGCAAAATCAAAATTGAAACGTTATCCATGATGTCTCCTTGTTTCTTGTATACCAGGTGCAAAAGCGGTACTTTCCGTGGGCAGCGGAGATAATAAATCGCGGCTATCATGATTACAACTGAAAATCCGCTGTGGTTGAGTACCCGCTGACACTGGCAACGGAGTGAACAGGGATTGCGGTTGCCAGCAAGTGGAAGGTGGATGCTATTCGGGCTATGGGGCGGATGATGTCGTGTTTGAAATCCTGTCGGATACATCGAACGCGGTGAAATCGGCCCCTTGCTTGACCTTTGTTTCCCCATGAACCTTCCTCAGTCGACCCGATCCATTGGTCCGACGCTTCTTCGAAAAATCCCCCGAGAAAACAACGTCCTGCGCAATCATCGCGGCAGTTCATGAAATCTCCGGGCTGGAAACACACTCCAATTCCGGCTGCGAGTAAATATAAATATAACGTCGTTATTTAAACCATCATTTCTCGTTTTGCAACGAAATCTGACGCCAGCCGACACCGACTGCAAGCAACAAATAAACAATCGCCAGGCTTATCGGTAGCCCATGAGGGCCAAAGCCTAACATTGCCCAGCCCCCGGAAACTGAACCGATTAACGCACCCAATCCCCATACCAGCACAAATGACGCGGAGCCGTTGACCAGGTCGGGACCGCTGAAACGATTACCGAGCGACGCCAGCGACACCGTGTAAACCCCGTAACCCGTTGTTCCCATAATGATCAGCAGTGGCCATTTCAGGTCGGAGTCGATTAAACCGGGCAAGAATAATAGGGTCACCGTCGTGGTAAACGCACAACCCGCCAGAATCAGGCGATGTGGGAACCTGTCGCAAAGCCAACCGATCGGAAATTGCAGTAGTACATTGCCAAGGATCAATGCGCTCAGGATGTTTGCCGAGGTCATAAGGTCGAGACCATTCTGGATACCGTATACCGGGAACAGCGATAACGTGGCTGCGTCGAACACTGCGAAACTGCCCACAGCTGCAAGCAGCATCGGCGCCCTCGACGCAAAACTGAAAAATCCCGAGACCCGGGTTTCTCCGGGCTCGGCATGGGCGTCTTCGCGAATGAAAATGAAGGGGATGACGCCGATCGCGACCACGATCGCTCCGAGGACGAATGGCGTCCAGCCTTCGATGCCGATGAAACTGATCAATAGTGGACCGGCGCCAAAACTTGCGGATAATACACTCGCGTAAATCGCGACAATTTTGCCGCGGTTATGATCTCCGGCCGAACCGACGATCCAGGCTTCGCTCAATACGAACAGGGTCGAAATCGTCATGCCCTGCACCAGGCGAATTAAAAACCAGGCGGCGAGAGTATCGAACATCTTGTACGCAAGTATCACCAGGGCAGTGACGATCGCCGGCGGTGATTGCGACCTTTCGTGCTCCAAAGCGTTTCGCCGCGACCGGAATAACCGGTGAAAACAACAGGATTCCGATTGGCATCATTGCTGAATTAATGCCGATCATATCGCTGGCCACGCCGCGCGCTTCAAGAATCAACGATAGCAGCGGATAGGTCATTCCGAAGGCAAAACCAAACACGGTGATCGCCGCGCAGGCGGCGATCAGGTTGCGGGTATCAACGGGCCTGGGTGCGTTCATTGGTGGATATTACGGTAGTCCTGGGGTAAAGGTTTGTCTCATAGGGATATGCTAAAAAAACCTTTCCCCTGATCGAGGTTCCGTCCTAGTATTAGATCTAGTTTATCTCGAATTAAGCCGATGTCTGAAGGAAAAGTAGTCGACCTGCGCAGCGATACCGTAACCCGCCCCGGTAAAGGTATGTATCAGTCAATTCAGGAAGCCGGGCTTGGTGACGACGTGTATGCCGAGGACCCGACCGTGAATCGACTCGAGGAAATCGCGGCAGACAGGTTAGGCAAGGAAGCCGGGTTGTTTTTAAGCAGCGCGACCCAGTCCAACCTGGTGGCGATGATGGTTCATAACGCCAGGGGAGAAGAGATTCTACTTGGCGATCAATACCATATATGTATCGCCGAAGCGGGTGGTACCTCCGTGCTGGGCGGCATCGTGTTGCATCCGTTGGCAACCGACGATTCGGGTGGACTTTCACTGGAGCAGGTATTGGCTGCAATCAAGGAGGATGACCCGCACCTGCCGGTCACCCGTACGCTCACACTTGAAAACACGGTTTCGGGACGCATTCAGGACCCGAATCATCACCGTCTGCTGGCGCAGGCGGTCCGCGCCCAGGGAATGAAGGTCCATCTCGATGGTGCGCGATTGATGAATGCGTCGGTTGCGCTGAACCTGCCTGCCGCGGAATTGGCAGCGCCGTTTGATTCGGTCATGTTGTGTCTGTCTAAGGGATTAGGTGCGCCGGCCGGTGCAATGTTATGCGGGTCCACGGAATTTATAAGACGTGCGCGGCGGTTGCGCAAGATGCTCGGTGGCGGTATGCGCCAGGCCGGGATTCTGGCGGCCTGTGGCCTGTATGCGCTTGAAAACAATATCGAACGACTTGTTGAAGACCATGAAAACGCTCGACTGCTCGCCGAAGGCCTGGAAGGTATTGAAGAGGTATCAGTCAAGTCCGAAACCACCATGGTGTTTATCGAATCTGAAAGCAAAGATCTTGTGGCTCTCCGGGAACATTTACATGCCCGCCAGATTCTGATTGGTGAGCAACAACTACCGATTCGTCTGGTGACCCACCTCGATATTGACAACGCCGGTATCGATCGAGCGATCACGGCAATACAGTCGTTTTACCATTAGAGGTATGACTAATGAGCGTAAATCAGGTTGATAGTCTGATTTTCGATGATAACCGGAGTGACCCGCCCCGGTATCAGGAGATGCCACAGATCGACCTCGAGCGAAGATCGTGTTATCGCATGGCAGGCCTGCGGCAACAGCTGGAATTACATAAGGTCGCCATCGGCCTGACCGAAGATCTGGTCGCATACCTGGATGGAATCGGTTAGAAGTATTCATGCCGACAAATTGCAGACAGTCGCGCGGAGCAGGGACATGAAACATGCTATCGATGATCGACCTTTTCGATTCTACGATAATCGCCAGAAGTACCTGGCCTTCGTAAACACCTGTAACGAAAAGTGGAAGCTCGGGCAACGCGCCTCGCAGGAGCTCGCCAATCTACGGCCTTCGCCACCGGCCCTGCGACTGTTCGATGCCGGTGTTGGCGACGGTACCGTAATGGGTCACTTGATGCGCGCTATGCATCGACGATTTTCGACTATCCCGTTTTTCATCGTGGGTAAGGAGGTCAGCCTCGAAGACGTGCGCCTGACGCTCGAAAAATTGCCCGATCGGTTCATCGAACATCCCGCCAGTGTCATCATCGTGACCAATCTGTACTATGTCGAGGCGCCCTGGTTAATGCCCAACGATGTCGCCAGGGCTTCAGCCCTGAACTGGATTGACATGCCGTTAAAAGGCAATTCAGCACACGAGTTTGGCGAGCAGTTGCGGGGCATCGACAAGGAACTGGTCGACGGTTGGCAGGTTAAAGCGAGCGAAAAAACCGGCAACCCCATGTATGTGCGTCCCTCGGTGCTGGTGATGTACCGGGAAGATCATCGTTTCCTGCTCGATGACGTTATTCCAGGGCGTGGCCAGGCTGCGGGAGGCGACTACGATCTGATACTGGCGTCGCAACCGTGGCGGGCTCGTATCGATGCCGATTTCAAGATTAAGCACGTGCTGGCACCCCTGGTGAATAGTTTGCGCCCCGGCGGCCGGCTTTTAGCGGCGCAGTCCTATGGCGATGACCCCGGGCTGGAACTGGTGCGTAAAATCTGGCCCGATGAAGATCCGTTCAAAGTTGATCGGCACGAACTCATAAAAACGCTCAAGCAATACCTCGGGCCTAACGCCATCGACTACAACTTTAACGCAGGCTCCGATGCCCGGTCGTTGTTCCGCTACCATATGCATACCCTGCCAACAGAGATCGGCGAGTCGATTGGCACCTCAACCCTGTTTGCTGCCTGGAATGCGGCGATTTATGTCGGACAAATTGAAGACGAACGTCTGCAGCCGGTGATATTGTCGGGTAAATATATTGATGCCACTGCCGAAGTGCTGCATAAACACAATGGCATCTGGTTTAACGATGAAACCTTCGTCATTTCCAGGAAACGCGATACCTGAGAAAGTTTTATGGGCTCACGCAACAGCTTTACCGAGATCATCGGTAATACACCACTGATACGCCTGAAGACAGTGTCCGATGCAACGGGTTGTGAAATTCTCGGCAAGGCGGAATTCCTGAATCCTGGCGGCTCGGTCAAGGATCGTGCCGCCTGGTGGATGATTAGCGACGCCGAGAAAAGTGGCGCCTTACAGCCGGGAGGTACGGTTGTCGAAGGTACGGCAGGGAACACCGGCATCGGCCTTACCCACATCTGCAACGCGCGCGGTTACTCCTGCGTCATCTACATGCCGGATAACCAGTCACTGGAAAAGGTTGAAATTCTTCAAACCCTGGGCGCCGAAGTCAGGGTCGTGCCCACGGTCGCTTACAGCAACGAGATGAATTATCAGAAACAGGCAGGCCGCTACGCGCAATCGGTCGAGGGCGCGGTGTGGGTAAACCAGTTCGACAATACCGCGAACAGGCTCGCCCACTACGAGTCAACCGGCCCCGAGATCTGGCAACAGACCGGGGGATCTTTAGACGCTTTTGTCTGTGCTGTCGGTACCGGTGGAACAATCGCCGGGGTGTCGCAATATCTCAAGCAATGCCGCGAAGACATCCAGATAGTGCTGCTCGATTGCATCGGCAGTGCGCTTTACAACTACGTAACAACTGGCGAGGTAACCTTGAGCGAGGGGACATCCATAACCGAGGGAATCGGTAACAGTCGCATCACCGATAATCTTGCCGGTGCCAAAATTGACTCTGCGCTGCAGGTGAGTGATCAGGATATGGTCGACATGGTCTTTAAATTGCTGCGCGAAGAAGGGTGGTTGTTGGGTTCGAGCACCGGTATCAATGTCTGCGGTGCGGTCGAGGTAGCCAGGAATCTCGGTCCGGGGCACACGATCGTGACTATGCTGTGTGACGGTGGTGGCAAGTATCGCTCGAGCCTGTTCAATCGACAGTGGCTCGCTGAAAAGAAGCTACACGTCAGCTAGCCCGAACATTTCATAAACCTGCTCGCGCCCTTGCTTGACCTTTGTTTCCTCAGGAACCTTGCTCAGTCGGCCGGATCCATTGGTCCGACACTTCTTCGGAAAATCTCCTGAGAAAACAAAGTCCTGCGCAATCATCGCGGCAGTTCATGAAATGTTCGGGCTAGATTTTATGCTGTTTTCGGATTTCCTGTAATAATCCCTGCGCCGCGTCGTCAATCATGTCGAATACCTGATCAAACCCTCCCTTGCCAAAATAGGGATCCGGTACTTCAGTTTGCTCAAATTGCCTCGAATACTCCAGCATCAAATTGACCGTTGCGCTTTGCTCCTCGGGTCTGATTGCAAGCATATCGGCCAGATTTTCACGATCCATCGCCAGCAGATAGTCAAACTCGATGAAATCGGTGGATTTAAAACGACGCGCACGTAGGCCCGAAAGATCTATCCCTTGTGCATCTGCACTAGCCTGAGATCGGGGATCCGGCGCGCCTCCCAGGTGGTAACTGTGAGTACCGGCCGAGTCGACCTGGATAGATGCACCGAGGCCGTGTTTGTCGACCATTGTCTGAAACACACCGTGCGCGGTAGGCGAGCGACAGATATTGCCCATGCAAACGAATAGTACTTTTACTGGTTGTTGTAACGGCATCCCTATAATCCAGAGTGGAGTTGTGTCATAAAATGCCAATTCCGGTCACATCACTATTTGATACAATATCCGGTACTGTAGCTCGGAGAAAATGGCGATGATTATAGTACCAGAGATTCAAATTCAGGATGGAAAGGTAATATCAGGAGCCGCTATCGAAGGTGACGACAAAGTTCATGATATATCACCTCGCCAGGCGATGCAGAACTTTGTCGACGACGGTGCGCAAATGCTGCAAATTGTCGATGTCGATGCAGCGCGAAGTAAATCTGAGAACAATGAACCGCTAATCAAGGAGTTGCTGAACGAAACAGATATTCCGATCCAGATCACTGGCGGCATCAGGACCCTCACCCAGATTAATGACTGGTTCGAAGCCGGCGCAGCCCGTGTGGTACTGGGGACAATCGCGATTACCGATTCATCGCTGGTGGTTGAGGCAGCGAGTCGACATCCTGGTGGAATTATTGTTCATCTGGCCACGCGTAACGGATACGTAATGATAGATGGGTGGAAGACGCAAACCGCTTTCACACCACAGGGTTTGATTCGTGATCTGCAAATGACCGGAATTGCGGGTGTCATTCACAAGAATACCGAAAGTCCGGGGTCTGACTCCGCCGAGGCCATGGCGCTGACCGAGCAGTTAAGCCACGACGTATCGATTCCGGTTTACGCCAGCGGTACGGTACGCACCCTGGACGATATCGCGAGACATCGTTACCTGCCTAATATCAATGGCGTGATTGTCAGTCATGCCTTAATGACCGGGGAAATTGCGCTTAAGGACGCGTTGGCAATTGCCGCACAAAAAGAAACCAACCTTGAGCCTGAATCAATTACGCAGAACGTCAGCATGGGAATTCATCAGGGTATTAGAGCCTACCTTGCAGCCTACAACAGTTCACAGGCAACCAGGGTGTGGAACCTGGCATTACGCGATACGATCACTGAGGATAATCCCTATATGGAAGTGATAATTCCGCAAGTTGACCTGGAACTCGATCTAGAGAACCTGTCACGGCGGGAGTTACAGGCCCTTTACGAAGCCGAACTCGACAAAGCGGATATCATGATCGTAATTCTTGAAGGCGTCGAAGCGGAAGCCTGGACCGGATTCGAATGTGGTTTTGCCCGGGCGCGCGGTAAGTATATTTATGGTGTAATCTCGGAGCATGCGGTGAAAGGACCCAGCCAGCAAAGATTCGAGGCGATGTGTGACGAGGTAATTCATTTCACTCCGGGCGATGACATCACCAAGACTCATGCAGAAATTTCACACGCTCTGGCGACACGGGTAATGGTGCAAAACCAGTAATATAGACGCGGAAAATTTTACCATTGCTCCTGCCGAACAGTTCGTCCGGATCGAGCGTACGAAAGATTGCATCCCGGCGGAATGCGCCTATAACCCATCAGGTTAGCTATTCGGGTCAACGCATTTGTAAACCACGAATGTCCGCTGCCCTTTTTCGACCACGGTCAAGGGTACAATCGTATCTCCGCCCATGCGAGAGGCACTGTTACGCGCAATTGTACGAAGTTCCCTGGCGATGGTTTTTTCAGGTCTATCAACGATTATTCTTGCCGTGACCGAGGTATTGGTCTTGCCAAGCTCACGACAACTGCTCACCTCGCCGGGTTCCAGTACTCGAACCTTCTCACCATCAGCGGTCAGTTTCAAACCTGAACATGCAGCCAACAGCATCGTTGCGGAAATAATCGCTATCATGGGTTTCATCGTTTTTTATCTTCTCTATTTTGAAGGTCAAGTACTGGATGCCTGGAAAATACTGTTGATCGAGGTGTCCAGAACGTGATTAAATTCTTCGTTACTTTGTTGCGCACTCAAACCTTCGCTGAGCGCACGGGAAAAACTCGCCACCATGCCTTTTTGATTGGTTAGCCGTTGGTTGGCCTCTTCACGCGAATAACCACCGGAGAGTGCAACCACCTTGAGAACATTGGGATGACTGATACAGGTGTCGTAAAAATTGTCCTGTTCGGGCAAGGTCAGTTTAAGCATTACCTGCTGCGCATCACCCAGTTGATCAAGTTGAGTCAACAAGGCTGTTTTCAGTAATTCTTCCGCTTCTGATTTCTGTGGGCTGTTGATATCAATTTCAGGCTCGATTATGGGTATCAAACCAGCATCGACGATTTGACATCCAATTTCGAATTGCTGGCTGACGACCGCGTTGACGCCCTCAGGATTTGCGGTTTTGATTACTGATCGCATTTTGGTGCCAAAGATGTTTTTTTGGTTTGCTTTTTGTAGCAAGGCAACCAGATCCGGCATGGGTTTCATAATCTGGGCGCCATATTGTTCATCGGCCAATCCTTTGTCGACCTTTAAAATCGGGACCACGCGCTTAACATCCCACAGGTAATCGGCAGTTGCCTGACCTTCGATGTCGCGGTCCATGGTATTTTCAAAGAGAATTGCAGCCATGATACGATCGCCGTTGAATACCGGGCTGGTTACGATTCTACTTCGCATATCATGAACCACGGCAAACATTTCATCGTCGTTGCGGTAGGCGCTGGCATCGACACCGTAGTTCGCCAGGGCTGTCGGCGTACTTCCCCCGCTCTGATCCAGTGCTGCAATGAACCCGGGTTCATTTCTGATTTTATCGATTTGTTGGTTGAAATTTGTCACGATCTTGGAATATTCCTGGTAAAGTGGACGAAGAACGCCCTATATGGGCGGCTCCCGAAGTATAAACACTGTGATTTTTTAATTCAATTGGCTTGCGTCAATCACCTGTTGCGAAGTAGCCCTCGTGCGCCTTGATACGGTCAAGCCGGGATTTGATAGCAGGATAAATTGGTCAACTCGAACCATCTTCGTGCGCGACATGGGTATGCACCTATAACGAAGTATCGGTACAGCCGAAGAATTTTATTATGGGCCAGGAAAATAACTAGTAGCTGGTTTTGATATCACTCATTCGACTGGACATCAAGGTACTTTTACCCCTTGATTTATCAAACACGGTTGAGTAAGCCAACACTGCCTGAACGTAATTACGGGTTTCTTTATAGGGTACCGTTTCTACCCACAGGTCGGCTGACATTACAGAATTTTTGGGGAGCCAGCGCTTTACGGCGCCGGGGCCTGCGTTGTAAGCCGCGGCAGCCAGGGCAACGTTATTGTCGAATCGATTCATGACCGACTTCAGGTAGTGGGTGCCTAGGCGAATATTGTTTTCGATGCGTAATATGTCTGATTTGCGGGGGCGCTTCATTCCCAGCGACCGCGCCACCCGACGTGCCGTGCTCGGCATCAGCTGCATCAAGCCGAGGGCGCCAACGCGGGAACGTGCCAGTGGATCGAACAGGCTTTCGCGGCGCATAACGCCATAAATCAGCGATGGATCGAGCTGTCGGGCCTGTGCGAATTCCAGCACCTGTTGTTGGTAGGGCATTGGGAATCGCAGGCTGTAGTCACTGCGGTGCGAGGTCCTGGCGACGGCGCGGATCGCGCTATCGTGCCATTTCCATTTTGATGCCAGCGTTGCTGCCTGTTTAATCTGGTCATGATTCAGGTAACGTAGCGCCTGAAACCACTCGCGCCTGGCGTCTACCGGTCGATCCAGGTAGTAAAGTTCGCGCGCCCGTAGTATATAAGGATTTTCCGCCAAAAATTCATCCTCATCGACCTCGACACTGGCCGCATTTTCCTGTTCGATTCGATACTGTCGTTTGAGCTTATCGGCGGCAAGAAAGCCGTAGTAACTACTTTTATCGGCAAGTTGTTCGAGCAGCGACAACGAAGCGACCAGTTGGCCCTCGGCCTCCATTGAACGTGACAACCAGTACTGCCATTCGTTTTCCTGGTGCAAATGCGCAGGCATTCGGTTGATCGTCGCCGCCAATCCTGACCAGTCACGACTACGCAGCTGGATGCGCGCCAGCCACAGATAGGCCTGATCATTCAATATCGATGGGTCGAGACTGGATAATAAGATACCTGCTTCGGATTCGCGTTGATAAGCAGCCGACAATGCAATTCTCAGCTGGCTCTGATTTTTTTGTTCCTCGGAAAAAGCAAAATCATCGCGAATCAGGTTCCAGAATTCCAGCGCCTTGAGGCTGTCCTTCCGAGCCAGGCGGTCTACCGCATGCACGATGATGGTCCGATTTTGAATACTGTCCCTGGCATCCGCTAATTTTTTGAGCGAAGCTTCGGGGCGCCGATGCGCCCGATACCAGGTTTCGACTTTCGCCCTTTGCTTCGGCTCGAGTTTTTTGCCGAGATAACGCGCCAGATTGGGCCGTCTTGCCTTGAAGGCTTTTTCTATTCGTAACCAGATTGCCTGTTCGGCAGATTCATGATTTTTGAGAAAATACGCGAATGCGGGATCGCACTGCGAAGGCTGGGAATATCCCCGTGACCAGATTCTGGAAACAGCGTCATTCAAACCATCGAGTCGGTTCAGACTTAACCTCGCCTGAAACGAAAGGCACTGAAGTCGGGTATTTTCACGATCGTCGAAAAATATCAGGTAATTCTCCCAGTCTCGCCGCCGGGCAAGAACATTAAGCCATCTACCTCGAGCATGGTAGGCAAACGGATATTCGGCATAAACTCGTAAGAATCTCTCCACCTGCCGTGGTTTAGCCTGGCTTGCACTGCGCCTGAATGCATCGAATTCAAGATAAGGTTTCACCGGGTAATCGCCGAGTTGCCTTAGCAGGCGATTGAATTTGGGAATCTCATTGCGCTCGAGCGCAATCGAGGCTTCATGAAATAGCAGGCGCTGTTGTTCGATACTCGCCTGTAGCTGGGGGCTGACCAACCCGGTGACCAGCAAGGCAGCGCTAAAAAATCTCAACATCGATGTTACTGGGGTCAATATAAGTCCTTATATTTCAAAAATTTAAGAAAGATTCTAGGAGTAAAATCTCGATTAAGCAAGGTAATCAATCGGCATCCTCCGAGTCATTTCTTACCAGCCGCACCGGGTCGAGTAAGCGCTTGAGCTGCGCTTCGTCGATACCAGTCATTTCCAGGGCGACTTCAAATATAGGGCGATTTTGACGCAGCGCCGTTTTAGCAATTTCAGCCGCCTGCTGATAACCGACAATAGGATTTAACGCGGTAACCAGAATGGGATTAAACGACAGGTTTTGAGTCAGGGTATCGCTATTTACCGTAAAACTGTCGATTACCCGGGTCAGGTGCCGAATCGCATTGGCGAGTATTTCGATACTCTGCAGCAGATTGTAAGCGATAACGGGAAGCATGACGTTTAACTGGAAATTGCCTGATTGTGCCGCCAGCGCAATGGTGGTGTCGTTACCGGTAACCTGGGCGGCGACCATCAGCACCGCTTCGGGAATCACCGGATTTACCTTGGCGGGCATAATCGAACTGCCGGGTTGCAGGGCTTCAAGCCTGATTTCTGCGAGTCCGGTTAGCGGACCGGAATTCATCCAGCGCAAGTCGTTGCAGATTTTGGTCAGCGACGCCGCGAGCACCCGTAACTGGCCGCTGACTTCAAGCGTCGTGTTCTGTGAACTCAAACCTTCAAACAGATTTTCCATCGGCATGAAGCGAACATCGCTCCTGGTGCGTAGAATTTCGCATACCCGTGACCCAAAATCGGGGCTGGTATTGACCCCGGTACCCACTGCGGTGCCGCCAATGGCGAGTTGTTGCAGCCGTATCAGTGTGCTTTGCAGACGAAAGCGATCATTTTTTACCTGCGCAGCCCAGCCCGACAATTCCTGCCCCAGGGACACCGGCATTGCATCCATCAGATGGGTGCGTCCGGTCTTGATGGTGTGCCGATGTTCATCCGCACGTTTTAGCAAAGCATTTTCGAGCGATTGTACCGCCGGCAGTAAATCCTCGTGTATCTGCGTTGCAGCGGCAACGTGTATCGCTGATGGAAACACATCGTTGGAGCTTTGCCCCATATTGACGTGGTCATTCGGATTCACGTCAAGTGTTTTTTTCGACGCGAGCGTGGCGATAACCTCGTTCAGGTTCATGTTGCTGCTGGTGCCTGACCCGGTTTGAAAAACATCGACCGCGAATTGATCCGAATACCGGCCGACAACTATGGATTCAGCCGCCTGCATGATAGCCTGCGCGCGCGCGGCGTCGAGCTTGCCCCGGTCGAGATTGGTTTGCGCACAGGCTTGCTTGATCAACGCCAGCGCCCGTATCACCGTGTCGGGTAAATGCAGCCTGCTTATTTTAAAATTGTCGAGTGCGCGCTGGGTTTGTGCCTGGTAAAGGGCGTCGGCGGGGATCTCCACCGTGCCCATGCTGTCGCTGACCTTGATTTTCTTTTTACGCATTATCTGGCGTGATTGATTGCTGTGGCCCGATTGTACCTAGTACTGACACCCGTCAAAAGATAAAAATCGTTATCCCGATACCACAAAATCGTTTCAACTGGTCTACAATCTAGAGAATGCTGATCGATTGGCACGACAATCTATGACCTGGTACCGAGGTGGATGAAATGGGCGACGAAGACACAGTAGTTTTAACCCCTGAAGAAAAAGATAAAATCCTGAACGAAGTAACCGAGGAAGAGCAACAGGATGACGAAGACGAAGACGAGAGCTAACCTGCTTTTCTAACCATCTTTAATATTACAACTCCGTTATACCTCGATTTATCTCCCTCCCGTTAGAGACAGTGGAAAAAACGAACGGAATTCGAATCCCAGCTACACAGGCAGACATCGGATCGCTTTTGCAGTTCCCAGATATTCCTTAATATTCAGCTGCTGCGTATGCAATACGTACAGGCCACTGGCGCCAACCATGGCTGCCTGCCGACGCATATTTTTGAACATCGAATCGAGTGTTAAATAACCGCCGCTGACACGGATATGCGCAATGGTTTCGAAATTACAGCGCGGTCGATCGATATAATAAACGACAACTTCTTCAGGATCGACACTGGCACCGGGTTGGCCGACAATCATCGCCGGTTCGATGCAACCGGTCAGAGCGAAAATCGATACCATCAAAATCAATTTTTGGAAATCAAACATTTGAGCCTCCAGGGTCTGTAACGGCCATTGAGAGCAAATCTTAACCGGGTTGTTGCGCAACTATGCCGACCAGTTTGTTACAAAGTTGTTCCAGCTCATTGTCGGTTATAGTGTAAGACGGCATCAGGTATACCAGAGCGCCAAATGGTCGCACCCAGATTCCAGCCTCGACGAACTGATGCATAATAGAGGCCATGGGTACCGGTTGTTTCATTTCAATTACCCCGATCGCACCCAGGCATCGGACTTCGGATACCTGGTAAAATTCCCGGCATGGTGAAAGCAGCCGAACCAACTGCCGCTCGATTTCCGCAATTCGATGTCCATAGTCGGATTCAATCAGTAGCTCAATACTCGCAAGGGCAACGGCGCAGGCCAACGGGTTAGCCATGAACGTGGGTCCGTGCATAAATACACCCTGTTCCCCCTGATCGATGGTGTTGCTGACGTCGGCAGTAGTCAGGGTGGCGGCCAGGCTCATGTAGCCGCCGGTTAAAGCCTTACCGAGGCACATGATATCGGGAGTAATCGCAGCGTGTTCACAGGCAAACAGTTTTCCGCTGCGACCAAAACCGGTCGCAATTTCATCCGCGATCAGCAACAGCTGATAGCGGTCGCATAATTCACGTGCGCGTATCAGGTACTCAGGCGAATAAAAGAACATCCCTCCGGCCCCCTGAACCACGGGTTCCAGAATGAGCGCGGCAATTTCGTCGTGATTTTGCCGCAGCAATCTTTCCAACGGTCGAATATCAATCTCACTACAGGATTCATCGAACCGGCATCGAGGACGCTCGACATGAAATTGGCGTGCTAGCACCGAACTGAACAGACGATGCATCCCGGTCTGCGGATCGCAAACTGACATGGCACCCATGGTGTCACCGTGATAACCGTTGCGCAGCGTCGCGAAATGCTGTTTTTGCGGCATTCGCTTCGCATTCCAGTACTGGATCGCCATCTTCAACGCGACTTCAACCGCTACTGATCCTGAATCCGAGAAAAAAACCGATTGCAAAGCCGAAGGAGTCACTGTTACCAGTTTTTCGGCCAGTCGAATAGCCGGTTCATGGGTCAGCCCGCCGAACATGACATGCGCCACTTTTGGCAGCTGCTGTTCGATCGCCTGGTTTAAACGTGGGTGATTGTATCCGTGGATGGCACTCCACCAGGATGACATGCCATCGATCAATTTCCTGCCGTCCGATAGCTGCAGGTACACGCCTTTTGCCGATTCGATATGGAATACCGGGGAACTGTCATGCATGGCACTGTAGGGATGCCAGATGTGGGCCTGATCTATAGCTATCTGAGCGTCGAGGGAAGAATCTGACATTAAGGTACTATTTCAAAGAAAAAAATGAATATTGGTCCATACTATATAGCGACAAATTTACCGACTGATAATTCAAGTAAGTTCTAGATAAACACTGTAGAATGTTGATAATATTAGAGAATATTTTAACATTTTGTTTGCGCGCCCAGTCATCGGGAAACTTTCGATTTTGACAGGCATTCGTATATGAAAGTAAGGCTAAAGACTACCATGCTATCGAGAAGATTAACTTTAATTTTGTTTTTGTCCGTGTCGGCATTGACCAGCATTGTATGCGCTCGCGAGATTTCGATGTTGACGGTCGAATGGGCACCTCATTATGGATCAGAACTACCTGAAAACGGGTTGACAACCGCAATCGTCAAAGCCGCTTTTAAGGCTGAAGGGCATAATTCCGATGTCGATTTCATACCCTGGGCGCGCGCGCTCAAAGAAGTAGAGCAGGGTAATTCCGATATCGTTATGGGCGCCTATCATAGCAAGGAGCGTGAAAAATCATATATTTTCAGCGACCCGATCTACTTTCTGGAACTGGGTTTGATAGCGCGTCCGGGTCTCGACATATCCCGCTACAGATCCTTGCAGGAACTGACACCCTATATCATCGGAGTTTCCCGCGGTTTTGCCAATAGTGAAGAATTTGATGCAGCGACCTTTCTCAACAAACAGGTCGCAACCTTTCCCAACCTGAATATCCGGAAGCTGTTCAGGGGTCGCATCGACATGGCGGTAATGAATTTCGATCTATTCAGGCACGAAGCGAAAAAGGAAGGATTTTGCATTAGTGATGTCGAATTTATGGAACCACCACTGGAAACCCATGGCTTGTATCTTATGGCGTCACGGCAAATAGCCGATGGGGACAAAATTATAGAGGATTTTAACCGGGGACTGGACAAAATACGGAAAAACGGCGAATTCGATCGGATTGTCGGTCGCTTCCGCAAGTAGCTTATCAGATTCTTAAAACCGGGATTTTAATGAATAACGACAATATTCGCTGGTACAGCACCATCCGCATGAAAGTCATTGCCGTGGTAATCGTTTCCTGCACCCTGGTATTGGGTGGTTTGAGCGCATACAACACCGTTAGCGAACAAAAACAACTAACTGCGGATCTGCGGAAATTGGCACAGGTGACTTCACAAAGGCTTTCCAAACACTTGATCGGCCCTATGTGGGATCTGGACAAGGACCTCGTCAACTCAACCCTCGAGGCGGAAATGCTGGAAGATAACGTGCATGCGATCGTAGTCTGGGATGAAGGTTCGACTTCAGTCTTTTCGGCGCGCGAGCGCAGTGCCAACGGGCGTCTGGTTGAATCGAAGGGCGCCATTTCCGGGGATTTGATAAAAGCCGCCAATGACGTCAACAACGGTACTAAGTCGATCGGTGAAGTCGCAGTTTTTGTTTCCAAAAAACAATTGAACCAGCAGCTTGCCGCCTCTACAATTGCCAACGCCATTACACTGGTGGCATTGATTATCGTCATGGCCATCGTCATGACAATCGTAATGAATCAAATTATCATCGGTCCGATTACCAGGCTTGCGAAACACGCCGACGATATCAGTCATGGCGATTTGAAGCAGAACATCGTACCGGAATCAAATGACGAAATTGGGCAATTGGCTGAAGCTTTCCACCGCATGCAGACCAGTTTACGCGTCGCTTTTAAAAGAATTTATGCAAAAACAAAATCATCTTGACTATTATCGCGATGTTTGCCGATAGAAGGTTCGAGCAGCCGGGGTTACGGTGAGCAACTGGATACCATACGACGAAATGATAGATTTGGTAAGAAACCACCACCACAACGCTTTCAGTGGTTTGATTACCGGGGTGAGCGATAATAATCATTCTTTCCAGATTGGATTTGATCACGGAGAAATCGTGTTGCTTACCTATCGCATCAGGCAGGGAGCGGCGGCACTGGATTTAATTTCACAAATTGAACGCGCCAAAGTCACGCAACACCCCAACAGTGATATCCAGGGAATTGTGAGCGAGGTACCCGAAACCAGCACTGTGCTGTCTCAACTCACTGCCCGCACACTGGACGATACAACCAATACCGATATCAGTGAAGTGCCCCGACCGCAAAAAACCAGCATAACCTCAAGTAAACGCTCGATTGATGCCAGGTTAAGGAAAATTATAGAAAGCGCTGCGGTGCATCATTTTGGTCCGATCGGGGCCATGGTTTGCGAAGAATACCTGGCGGATCCACAAGGAGATATCAGGGAAATTATGCTGGCTATCGCGCAGGAAGTTGGCGCCAGTGAGTTCGATACCAGGGCCTTCTTTGAGACCATTTCAAACGCTTAATTCAATTGCGGAACAGGATTCCAGCCTTGCTCAAACCGGGAAACCGCTTCGATAAACAATTCCGATCCCAGCACCGCACATCGATGTTCGATATCCGAACGCCCGGATCCCGGACCGGTATCGACCCACTCGGCCTGGGCAATAATATCACCCTGATCAAATTGTTGGCTCAGCAAATGCAAGGTCACACCAAGCTTCGATTCCCGTTGTTCGAGTTGTTGCCCGACGGGATCAGGCCCACGGTATTCCGGCAGTAGCGACGGGTGCAGGTTGAGACCTGCTTTTGCCGCACTGGCGATCAATTCTGCACCTATCAGGTATGGCCAACAGCTGACCAGCAGAAAATCAATGGCATGGCGCTGGATCAGGTTGGTGCAATCGGATTGCCGGGTTACCGGAGCATATCCGACTTCAATTCCATCTAGCTGTTTCAGCAATCGACGATCAGATGACCGCTTGAGAATTTCGCGGTTCGAATTTGGTGCAGGTTGCGCTGGAGGATACTCCGGCAATATCAACAGGTTGGGAGGAAGGTTTTGCAGTCGCAACGCCTGTAACACTTCGCAGGAGAAGTTGGCGCCGCTTGCAAGGAGTGCATAACGAGTCCCGGGCCTGCTTTTTACCGATCTAGTCATCGCAGGGTTGAACTTCGATCACGCCCTTTTCCGACAGGGTATCCAAAAATCCAAACTGGCGCATATCCGTGATTCGTTGCGGATAAAGCACTCCATCCAGATGATCACATTCGTGCTGCACAACACGAGCGTGGAAGCCGGTTGCTTCGCGTTCGATCCTGTTGCCATGCTGATCGTAACCCTGATAGCGAATTTCACGGTAGCGTGGCACAACTCCGCGCATACCAGGCACACTCAGGCAACCTTCCCAGCCATCTTCCTGCTCTTCTCCAAGCAGCGTGATCACCGGGTTTATCAATACGGTTTCCGGTATCGGCGGCGCCTCGGGGTAGCGCGGATTGCTCTGGTAACCGAAAATCACCACGCGTTGCATAACCCCTATTTGCGGTGCCGCCAACCCTGCCCCGTTTGCGGCAGCCATGGTTTCCCACATATCTTCGAGCAGCGATCCCAGGCTCGCATTGTTGATAGGATCGACCGCGGTTGATATTTGCAAAAGCTGGGGGTCTCCCATTTTTAATATGGTCCTGATCGTCACTTATCGCGCCTCAAGCAATATGTCAAATTGATTGTGCCAGATATCGGTGATATAACAAATCCACCAGGCGATGAGGAGCTGCAATGGCCGAAACCCCACCAATTGAACCCGTCAGCGGAACCGTCGTGCCAAGGTACGCCGGGGCTTCGACATTTTGCCGTCTACCCGAGCTGCGTGACCTGCCCTACTGCGACGTCGCAATTCTCGGCATTCCATTCGATTCCGGTACCAGTTATCGGCCCGGGGCCCGTTTCGGGCCTCAGGCGATTCGCCAGGCCTCGCGTCATTTACGCACCAACTTTCATCCTGCTTACGACACCGAGCCGTTTAAAACGCTTCAGGTTGCCGATGCCGGGGATGTTGCCTGTAATCCGTATAATATTGAAGAGGCTATTGCGTCAATCGAACTCGCCGCCGATGAACTCTACCAAAAGGCACCGGCGATCATCAGCCTCGGCGGTGACCACACCATTGCAGTGCCGCTGCTGCGTTCGATAAACAAGATTACCGGTCCGGTGGCACTGGTCCACTTCGACGCTCATCTCGACACCTGGGACACTTATTTCGGCGCTCCTTATACGCATGGAACGCCGTTTCGTCGCGCTGCCGAGGAAGGTCTATTTAACGACGATGCATCGATACACGTCGGTATTCGTGGCCCGCTTTATAGCCGCGACGATCTCATCCAGGACGCGGAACTCGGGTTCAGGGTAGTACATTGCGACGAACTGCAAACACACGGGGTCGACCATGTAGTGAAGCGTATTCGTGACCGGGTTGGCGACCGCCCGTTGTACCTGTCAATCGATATCGATGTGCTCGATCCCGCGCATGCGCCGGGTACCGGCACGCCTGAAATTGCCGGCATCACCAGCAGGGAACTGGTTGGTATCATGCGTGGTTTGCAGGGTCTCAAGCTGGTGTCGGCAGATGTTGTTGAAGTGGCGCCCGCCTACGATCATGCTGAAATTACGTCTCTCGCGGCAGCGACGATCGTTTTTGAAATGGTGAACCTGATCGCCTGTCAGCGTTAGCCTGCCCTGGATTCTGCCTTTATCGCTTGGCGTGCAAACCACGCCACCCGCTAGCGACATCAGGATGCCTTTACCACGATCACTGAACTGCACTAAAGGCGATGATTTAATCATTCACGGGTGTCCCGATAGGATTACGCATGATAATGTCAAGCAATAGATTAATCAGTAAATTTCGCCAACCGGAGAATCCTCGTGCCATTGACCGACCCCGCCAAACGCAAACTGGCTCATACCCGTGTTGTGACCTGCCATGGTTATCAACGTGACGATGGGCTGTGGGACATCGAAGGACGAATAGTCGATACCAAACCGTATCGTTTTCGCAATCGCGATCGCGGCGGTTGGATCGAGGCCGACGAAGCCCTGCATGATATGTCGATTCGCCTGACCATCGATCTAGATCTCGAGGTTATCGATGTCGATGCGGTTATCGATGCATCACCTTACAACTACTGTAAGTGTGCCAACACCCTGGCCCGCAATCTGATCGGGCTTAAAATTTCACCCGGCTGGACTCAGAAATCAAAGCTGGCAATGGGCGCAAATAAAGGTTGTACTCATCTGACCGAATTGCTTGGTCCGGTTGCGACCACGGCGATACAGACAATCGCCAGCGAAAAAATCAAACGCAGCAAAGACAAGCCCGATGGCAGTTCGATACCGTTCCTTAACAGCTGCCATACTTACGCCGACGATAGCCCGGTGGTTAAGCTGCAGTGGCCACAACTCTATCGGGGTGGAACTCGGTCCTTGTAGGACAATTCCTACACATTCTCTGGCGTATAGCACTATTCCCTTTAACCAGGGTTTGTTAGTCTGGAAGTGTTGAAACAAGTAGAATTCGTATGCACAAGGATGTAAGCAACCGGGTGTTCGGCGAAGCCGTAAAGGAAACCAGTCGATTATTGTCGGAACTCGATAACGCAATCGATCAGTCCAGCGTGATGCGTGGCATCGTCAATAGATATGAGCGATTACATTACCTGGAAAACCTTACCGGTCCGTCCCGGCAAACCCGGGTATTGCGCAAGGAGATCGAGTTGATGGAAATCAAACTCCGGGTCGGGCGTGGCATACGACTCGCCGGGCCTGGTATTTATTTTACCCCGATTTGAAATCGCTGGTGAGATGACTCAATCGCTCGTCCACTATCAATTTGTGCACATTTGCCATTTTAAGGATTATTTATCAATATCCGGAGGCTTTTTTGTGCAACAACTAACTGCTGTAAAGTGGTTAAGGATCACATTAGCTTTTAGCAGGGCTTTTAATCGTGGTCTGTTCCCTATTCATCGCCAATGTTTAGCCTATTGACTGAGTCCCGACCAATACCGGATGCATAGAGGCAGAAGATAACTCTGGTTTCGGTTTTTGACCCCACCAGCGCCCATTGGTCACGGTCCTTGCTGATGAAGGAGGTGATGACCTCAACTATCTTGCCTTCGGAATCGTGAATTTTGTACTGCGTGAATTCACCGTTAGCGAAGCCGGCCTGCATCAACTCGAAATTCGGAATCACGGGCGAACATTTGCCGTTCGGGAACACTTTCTTCAACGAAAAATAATGAACCTCAGCCTCGGCGCCGAAAGGCATCGCCATCAACAATACAAGCGCGAGCAAGGTCGACCTCACTATTAACTCCCCCAGGCGCTCTGTCAGCGTCGAGTGTAAAAAAGTTTGAATCCCATGCTATCCAATAGGAATACGACACTCAAGCGGCGCGGTTGCGTGAAATATTTAGCTGCCGGGGCTACTTTCAGGTGGGCCGTTAGCATTAGCGCGTGTTTCCGGGTCGTTTTTCGGCCGCTCATCGAAAAATCCCCAGCGCCCGAATTTAGCTTTGTCACCTAATATTTAATTACCGGTGCCGCTGCGCCATTCTGGCGCGCAGGTGCACAAACCCCAGCGGTAGATTTATTTGGCTCTCCTGCTACCTGACCATCGGTTCCTGGTTCAACTTTTTTTACTGCAGTTACGTTATCTATCGATTGGTTTAAGTAAGCGATTGAATTTTAAATAAATAAGAAACACAAGATTACCGAATTGCCCTCATGGTTGCGCCACATTTCGGGCGGTGGTCGAATATCTCCGCATCGACTGTGGCCCGGTCGTTTATACTGTCGTCCAGCCATATTCCGATATCAGACCGATGCCCGGACCCATTCAAAAATTAGTCAATAAACTGATGAAAGTGGAAACTCCCGAGATTCCCGCGGTGCTACTGTCTTTCCTGTTTGTGTTCACGCTGATGGCGGCTTACTACATATTGCGACCGGTACGAGACGCGATGTCGAGTGACTGGAGCGACGCCGAGCTGAGCTGGTTATGGACGCTGAACTTCTTTATCAGCGCCGCTGCCGTATTGTTGTATGGTATTGCCGTATCCAGATTTGATTTCAGGAAACTGGTACCGGGCATTTACATCTTTTTTGCCAGCTCATTTCTGTTGTTCTACCTGGCGACGCATTTGTTTGACGACACCGGCCTGATCGACAAGGCGTTTTACGTCTGGGTCAGTTTCTTCGCGTTGTTTCACGTATCGGTATTCTGGAGTTTCATGGCGGACATCTATTCCAGAGTACAGTCAAAACGACTGTTCGGATTGATTGGGGCCGGTGCGAGCATCGGCGCGATGTTAGGCCCTTCGATACCGATATTTTTCAGCGCATCGCTTGGGGTTTATAACCTGTTGTTAATCGCAGCGCTGATGCTGTTTCTGATCGTTCCGATTATTCACTACCTCGAAAAATTAAGAACTGCAGGCCAATTCAACTCGGATGCAAGGTCCGATCCTGACCCGCTAAATGTGATTGGGGGAGACTTCTTCAATGGTTTTGTCGATTTCTTCAGTAATCGATTCCTGCTGGCAATCGGCCTGTTTATTTTGCTGTATACGATGATGAGTAGCTTCGTCTATTTCGAGTTGAAAAATGCCATGGTCGAGTACGACCGTGCTACCCGATCACAGTATTGGGGGATGATGGATTTAATCGTTAACACCCTGGCGATATTGACCGCGCTGTTTGCCACGGGGCGCCTGGCGACCAAATGCGGTCTGGCAGTAACCCTGGCAGTGGTCCCGGTGATTCTCGTTTTCGGCTGGGTTGCCGTTGCGATCACGCCTGCAATTACGATGCTGATCGGTTTGCAGATTATTCGCCGCGCGGGTAATTACGCGATTACCCGCCCCGCTAGGGAGATGCTATTCACCGGGGTGCCGCGCGAAACCCGGTTTAAAACCAAGCCGGTGATCGATATCGTCGTCTATAGAGGCGGTGACGTATTGGCTGGCTGGACCTATACAGGGCTTGCGCAAGGGGTCGGGCTCGGCATAGGCAGTATCGCGATTGTGGCCACGATCCTCGCACTGGTGTGGGCGCTGGTTGCGATGTTTCTCGGCATCACTTACGAAAGGAGCAGCAATAACGCCGAGGCTGCCAGTGAGGCGGGTTGATACGAACCAGCAGGCTGGTTTCAGGTCATAATACGAGTAATTTCTATGTCTAGGAGGCTCAGCATGAAAATTTCCAGGTACGCCAGTTCACGACGACAGTTTTTAAAATATGGTTGTGCAGCCTCGCTAACGGCTACCATGGTGCCGCAATTTGCCGCCGCGATGGAACGCGGTACGATAAAAAATACGATTCCCGGTAGCGGTGAGGCGTTGTCCGTAATCGGGCTGGGCACCTCGCGCACCTTCGATGTGAGTGACAATTCAGTAGCATCCCTGATCGAAGTGATGCAGGCTTTTTTCGCCACCGACGGTCAATTGATCGATTCCTCGCCAATGTATGGCAACGCAGAAAGCGTCACCGGTGCACTGCTGGAGCAGGTAAAGAATAAACAGGATTTATTCACCGCGACCAAGGTCTGGACCAACGGCAAGCAGGATGGAATCCGGCAAATGCAGCAATCGATGCAACGTATCGGCGTCGACCAGATCGATTTGATGCAGATCCACAATCTGCGCGACTGGAAAACCCATATCGAGACTCTGGTCGAATGGAAGGCGCTGGGAAAGATTCGTTATATCGGCATAACCACGTCGCATGGACGCCATCACGATGAACTCGAGACGCTGTTGCAACGCCTGCCGCTGGATTTCGTTCAGTTCAGTTACAACATCCTCGACAGAAGGGTGGAACAACGCCTGTTGCCGCTCGCGCAAGACCAAGGGATAGCCACTCTGATCAACCGCCCGTTCCAGCGCGGCAGCCTGTTTCGCAAGATAAGGGGCGAAGCGTTACC
The DNA here is from genome assembly GCA_964488685.1 of uncultured Gammaproteobacteria bacterium. Lineage (GTDB taxonomy): Bacteria > Pseudomonadota > Gammaproteobacteria. The sequence goes on along the minus strand of CAZAVY010000015.1, from coordinate 2,341 downwards.
CGAATGGGCCGCTGATTTCGATTGTGCAAGCTGGGGGCAGTTTTTCCTAAAATTCATTGCCGCACACCCCGCAGTCACCTGCATTATCCCGGCAACCTCGAAGCTTAAACACATGCTCGACAATATGTCAGCCGGAATGGGTCGCCTCCCCGATGCGCCTACCCGACATCGTATGATCGCCTATGTTGAGGGTTTGTAATTACCCGCTGATCAACAGGCGTATCATGCCGGACCTGATCTAACGATATGTCGAGCACGTTGCCGTTTAACCACGACGCGGTGCTGCGCGCTGATCCTGTTTCGATGGTTTGCTTGTGATATTCGCGTACCAGGAAGTCGTTAAGTTCCTCGTAGAAGCGAAAATTGGCCAGGTAGCGTTTCAAGTTTATAATCTGGGTTGACAGCGAGCCACAGGCAAAATCAACGATGTTCGAACCGATCTTAAATCGCCACCCCCGTAGTGTAATGCTCGGAGCATTGTTATTGCTTGCCGTCAACAGCGCTCTGCATTTGAATGCGGTGCAGGCCGGGGATCACTTTCGCGACAGTCGCGAAACCATGATACGCCTGATCGAAGCCGATGTCCGCGAGACTAGCCTGTACCTGAAAAAATCAGCACTCGACCCGCGCGTATTGGAGGCGATGCGAAAGGTGCTACGTCACGAGTTCGTGCCCTCTCGCCTGATCGCATTGGCCTATAAAAACCGGCCGTTACCGATCGGTCATGGGCAAACTATTTCACAGCCCTACATCGTCGCGATCATGACCGATCTACTCGACATCGAACCAGGCCAGCAAGTGCTGGAGATCGGTACCGGCTCCGGCTACCAGGCCGCGGTACTCGCCGAGTTAAAAACCAGGGTCTGGAGCATTGAAATTATTCAGGCACTCGGGCAACAGGCGCAGGCCCGCCTTGAACACCTGGGTTACGACAACATCGAAGTGCGCCTCGGCGATGGTTATTATGGCTGGCCCGAACAGGCCCCTTTCGATGCAATCATCGTGACCGCCGCGGCCAACCAAATCCCAGCACCGCTATTGCAGCAACTCAAACCCGGAGGAAAGATGATAATTCCGGTGGGTAGCCGATTTTCGACCCAGGAATTAATCCTGATCAGGCGCAGCGATAAAGATGAATTTATAACGCGCCAGATTTTGCCGGTACGATTCGTACCACTGACCGGGGATCACTAACGCCATCGTGACTCGGAGCGCGCAACCAAGGATCTCCATAGCGCTTATTTCCGCGGCCGTGCTCGGCTATGAAATCCTGTTGATGACGCTTTTTTCGCTGGTTCAGTGGCATCACTTCGCTTACATGGTGGTCAGCGTGGCGCTGCTCGGTTTCGGTGTCAGCGGCAGTTTCCTGGTTTTAACCCGCGCACATTACGAAAAAAACTTTCGCAGCTTTGCGGTCACTCAGGCCTGCCTGTTTGGTTTCGGTTCGCTGCTCTGCTACGCACTGGCCCAGCATCTTTCATTCAACCCCGAGGAGCTGATCTGGGATAACAGCCACTGGTTGCGGCTGGTGCTGGTAATCCTGCTGCTGGCACTGCCGTTCTTTTTCGCAGCCAATCTGATTGGGCTGGCGCTGATCAAGTTCAAGGAATCGCTGGCACGGATTTATGCCGCAGACTTGATCGGCGCCGGAATCGGCGCGACCGGAATCATCGTGATTCTATTCATGGTAACGCCATCGAGCGCGCTTCGCATTATTTCTTTGTTGGGATTTGTGGCTGCAGCCACGCTCTGGATCGAATGCCGGGGGCGCCTGCGGCCCGTAGTCATCGGGTTGCCGCTAGCAATTCTTTGCCTGTACGCACTGCCCGATTCATGGACCGAGCCACAGGTATCTCCTTACAAGGATCTCAGCCAGTTGCTGCGTGTGCACGGTACCCAGGTAGTTGCCGAGCGTTTCAGCCCGCTGGGCGTGGTTACAGTAGTCGCAAGCGACGCCATTCCGCTGCGCTATGCGCCCGGGTTGAGCCTCAATTCCCGGATCGAGCCGCCGCCGCAACTCGGTTTGTTCACTAATGCCAGCGGTTTATCAGCGATTACTCGCTACTCCGGAGATCGTGCCGAACTGGCTTATCTCGATGACCTGACATCGGCGTTACCCTACCACCTGGCGGCGCCCGAAAAAGTGCTGATCCTGGGCGCAGGCGGTGGCGCCGATATTCTGCAAGCGCTCTACCATGAAGCAGGCAGTATCGATGCGGTCGAACTCAACCCGCAAGTCGTCGACCTGGTGAAAACCCAATTTGGTGCATTCAGCGGCGGCATCTTAAACCATACCAGGGTCAGTGTTCACATCGCCGAGGCGCGCGGCTTCCTGCATCGC
>CAZAVY010000014.1:0-42049 GCA_964488685.1 uncultured Gammaproteobacteria bacterium | reverse complement strand
CGGTTAGAACTGCAATACCGGAAACGGTTTGCTGGTGTAGAGCTCGCTATAGGCTTTGCTGTTTTCGGGGTAGCCCTCGGGGTCGACGAAGGTAATGTGATAGTCGCGTTCGACGAAATTATCGAAATCAAGTTGCCAGCGGTTGTGCGGCCAGAAATACTCGCAGGCATCGCGCTGCGGATAGAAGGAGGCGTTGTAGAGGGTGCCGAAACCGCGTGCAAAGCGGGTATGGTAGAGCGGGGGTTGCAGGAACTCCCACGTGAACGCCTCCGCGGTATGGGCCTGGTTTTCGGTGAGCTGGTGAAGGTGCCGGTGGCGCGCATGGGTCAAAACTTTTTCCTCGTAAAGCGGCCAGTGACTACCCGCCTGGTGATTGGTGGCCACGCGGTTGGCGGTGAACACAGGTTCACGGCCCGAGTCAATTTCCACGGATTCGAAATTAGCTTCGAGGTCGATCAGCATGACGTTGTATGCCCCCTGGACCGGAATGCGTCGAATCAGTTCGCAGGCTTCCTTGACGTTGCCGGCAAATTCGAGCAGGTAACGCAATATAATCGAAATTCCGAAGCCCTCGCCGAATCCTTCACGCCCACCCAATGATATTGATACCGCCAGTCCATCACATCCTCCATCGAGTCGAACTCGGCGTGGCTTTTCTCTTCCGGTACGAATACGCGCGGATGCATGCCGTCGAATGAATCGAAGTAATTGATATGATAAAACCGGTTGATAAACTTTTCGACTCCCAACAGATTGAAGGCGGTGGGCGAGACGAAAAATATCGGTGTCTCGTTTCGTCGAAAATAAGTCAGAATGCCGGATAGACCTCGAATTTTCGGAATTCCGGCCATGCTTCGCTCGCAAATAGCGGCATTATCGGTTGTTAATCACTATTTAACCAGTCCATATTCCCGATAGGCTTTAGTTGCAAATTAGCCAGTGATGGAGTCATGCACCCGGCGTTTCACCAATCACGGAAATCACGGCTTTGCAACGGCAGGCGGTGACTGGCCGCCTTGTATTCGCGCCGTTGCCGGGCCGGAGTGATGCCGAACTGGGCGTGATAACTACTGGTTAAGTGCGACTGTGAACTGAAACCGACTGAATCTGCGATCGTGATCATCGGTAAACGCGTGTTCAGAATCAATGATCGGGCTCGATCCAGTCTTCGCTGGGTGAGTATACTGGATGGCGTTTTGTTCAATTCTCTCCTGAAAAGCCGCAATAGCTCTCGTCGACTGACGCCAATGCGACTGGCCAGATCGGCGACCGTAATCGACTGGCCAACGCCGGCTTCTATCATACCCATTGCGTGCTGTAGCTGGGGGGAATAGTGTTGACCCAGCAGCCGGCTGTTGGGGCTGCCGGGTAACACGATAGATTGTTCCTGCAACAACATTTGGCGAGAGATTTTTAATGCGATTGCATTGCCCAGGTCCTGCCGCGCAATCTCGATGAACATATCGAGCGTGGCGGATCCGCCCGCGCAGGTTAACCGATTCCGATCGATAACAAATCGCTGATAACGTGCATGGACCAGGGGAAACAGCAGGCAAAAACTTTCGAAATCCTCCCAGTGCGTGGTCGCACTGTAGTGATTCAGCAATCCTCTCGCTGCCAGCAGGAAAGCACCATTTGAAATACCGCCGATTTGACAACCATCGAGGGCCTGTTTTGCTATCCACGCGCATAGTTGTGGTTGTTTTATCTGGCCGGCATCGAACCCGGCAACGATAAAAGCGAGATCAGGCGGGGTGACCTCGGCGATATCCTTGCCCGGGTACAACCATAAACCGTTGCCGTCCTGAACCGGCCGGTTACCTTCACACAGAAAGGTCCAGCTATAAAACTGGGTTCCTGCGAATCGGTTGGCATGACGCAGCACATCGAGTGCGGAAGCGATGCTGAAAAGTGGTACCCCGGGGCACAGGCAAAAAACAATTCTTCGTTTCATTGACGATCTACTATTTGCTCAAATATAACAATAATAGTCTCAAATATAAAAGTTATTTGAAGATACATTGCCGAGAATAGATCCCTGATTCTCAATGCTACATGCCCTAATGGTCAGATCGAACCGTCGTCGTACCCGCAACCGGCCTTCAGCGCCGGTCGAGGTGATTCATCAAATCGACCGCAAAATTCTGCGCAATCGATTTGCGCCGCTCGAAGCCCTGAACCAGGAGCAACTCGAATTCATTCACGATGTTTCGTTGCGAATCATCGAACAGGAGGGGATCGAGGTGATTGGCGAACAGGCACTCGATGTGTTCAGCAAGGCGGGCGCTTCGGTAGACGAAAACGGTGTGGTGCGGATGGATCGGGCACTGTTACTTGAAACCGTGGCCCTGGCGCCCGAAACCTTTGACGTGGTGCCGCGCAATCCCGGGCAAACCCTCAAGGTCGGCGGAGATGTGATCAACTTCGGCCTCGTATCCGGCACACCTAATGTGCATGACAATATCAATGGCCGCCGTGCGGGGAACTTTGAAGACTACAAGAAGCTGATCCGTTTCGGTCAGTACTTCAATGTCCTGACTTTCTTCGGTAACCAGGCAACCGCACCGACCGAGATGCCGGCCAACTCGCGCCATCTCGATACTACCTTTGTCAATTTAACACTGTCCGATAAACCTTTTTTCGCCACCGGAATCGGGGGTGGGCGAGCCCGCGATGCGATCGAAATGAGCGCTATAGCCTGCGGGCTCAGCATGGAAGAAATGAAACCAAATCCTGGCGTTATGACCAATATCAACGTCAATTCACCGCGCAAGCTGGATGATTCGATGGCCTACGGCGCGATGCAGATGGCCCTGTTCGGGCAGCCGGTGACGGTAACGCCGTTTACCCTGATGGGCGCCATGACACCGTCCACGATGGCAGCTGCGCTGGCGCAGCAAAATTCCGAAGCACTGGTTGGAATTGCCTTGTTACAGTTCACCAACCCCGGTACGCCGGTGGTTTACGGTGGCTTTACTTCCAATGTTGACATGCGTTCAGGTTCACCGGCATTCGGCACACCGGAAAACGCACTCGCCAATATCGCCGGTGGCCAGTTGGCGCGCAAATACAGGCTGCCCTATCGCAGTAGTGCCTGCAATGCATCGAATGCGGTCGATGCGCAGGCAACCTACGAAACCCAGATGGCGATGTGGGGTGCGGTCATGGGTCATGGCAATCTGATTTTTCACGCGGCGGGATGGCTCGAAGGTGGCCTGGTCGCGTCATTCGAGAAACTCGTTATCGACTGCGAAATGCTGCAACATATGAGCAAGATGCTGGAGCCGCTCAAGATCGACCTGGAAGAGGTCGGCCTGGAAGCGATGCGCGAAGTGGGACCGGGGGGACATTTTTTTGGTTGCGCGCATACCATGGAGCGTTATAAGGACGCTTTCTATCAGCCTTTTATCAGCGACTGGCAAAACAGTGAAAACTGGACGCTGGCGGGTGCCAAAGACGCCACCACCCGGGCAACCGAGCTTTGGCCGAAAATTCTGCAGGAGTTTAGGGCCCCGGTTGTCGACGCGGCGATCATCGAAGCGCTTGAAGCCTATATGGCTAAACGCAAGGAAGCGTTGAAAGGCGAAGAGCCGATTAACGAACCGACGCACTAATTTACTTCAACAGCGCTTCTTCGAACGGGTAGCGGGTCAGATTTTCGTAGCCGTCTTCGGTAATCAGCACCTGGTCTTCGAGTTTGACGCCTTCCTTGCCACCGGCTTCGCCGGCGTAAACCTCGACGCAAATCATCATGCCCGGCTCGATCACGCCATCGTAGCCGTAGGCATCGTAGTCCTCGCGGTAACGAATCGCCGGGTATTCATCGCACAGGCCAACGCCGTGCATCACGACTCCGTATCGGTTCGGAATGTAATTGTCCGGTAGTCGGTGGGCCTGCTCGGTAATCTCGCTGAACTTGATTCCGGGTTTAAGCAATTCCATATTGGTCATAACATGATGGTAGGACATCTGATAGATATCTTTTTGCGCCCGGCTCGGTTCGACATCGCCGCACAACCAGGTACGCGAGATATCACAGCACATGCCATAGGTACCAATCAAGTCGGTATCGAGGGCGAGCAGATCGCCATCGCGGATGATGCGTGGCCCCGATTCCTGGAACCATGGATTGGTGCGTGGCCCCGAGGAAAAAATCCGCGTCTCGAGCCATTCGCCACCGCGCCTGATGTTGCCGGCGTGCAACACCGACCAGATTTCATTTTCGCTCTTGCCGGCTTCGACCGCGTCCTGCATCTCATGCATCGCGGCCTCGCATGCAGCTACCGCGCAGCGTAGCGCCTTGATTTCATCCGGGCCTTTGATTACGCGGGCGATTTCGGTTACTTCCTGGCCTTCGAAAATCTTCAAACCAATTTTTTCCAGCGCGCGTAATCCAGCAATCTCGATTTTATCTACCGCGATGCGTCGATTATCGCCCGCATGAGCGCGCATCAACTCGTCGATGGAGCGGGCAAACTGGTTTGCGTGTTCCGCGCCGCGATGCGCCGATTCGAAATAATAGAAGGATGCGCCGCTGCGCAATTCCCTAACCAGCGGCAAGTGCGCCGACAGGTGATCGCAACTATGGAAATCGAACAATACGATATAGCCGTCGGCCGAGACAAAACAGGCCCGTGCCGGGTTGTGTGTTGTCCACAGTTGCATGTTGCAGCTATCGGTGGCATAGCGAATGTTGAGCGGATCGAATAATACGATGCCGCCGTAATCGTGTTTTTGCAACTCCTGCGTCAAACGATGCAAGCGAAACTCGCGCATCGAATCGAGCTGCGGTATCTCGAGGCCGAGCGCTTCCCATTCGGCAAACGCGCGCGCGGTCGGACCGATTTCGACGCGATCGTTATCGTCCGGCGAGCCGTCCGGCTTCATTGCTTGTTCGGGATTGCGGTAAGGATCGATTTTGCGATCGGAGCTATCAATCGAAAAGGGTGAAGAAGTCATGGAATTATCTCGATTAGACTAGGGTAACAAATGAAAGAATAATCCATTAAAGGTGTTAACATAATATTTTTTTATGATTCCGATCACTATAGCGCAACCGTAATTTCAATGAAAAACGAGAACGAAATTTCGCTCGAGTCGCTGCTGCCCCAGGCTGGCCACTATGTGGATGAAAAGACCGGCGGGATCAGCCCGCCGCTGCAATTTTCAACGACCTACTCCAGGGATCAGGAATACGAATATCTGAGTCACTATAGTTATAGTCGAAACGGGAATCCGACCTGGGAAGTGCTGGAGAATGTTTGCGCAGAACTTGACGGTGGCGTCGAAGCGCAGTGCTTTGCTTCGGGTATGGCGGCGGTCTGCGCGTTGTTCGAGACTGTGAATTCGGGTGAGCAGGTGGTTGCTCCGCGCGTCATGTATCACGGTGCGCAGGATTGGCTGCGCCGTATTTCGGAAAAGCGCTCGATCGAATTAAGCCTGTTCGATGCCGCTGATATCGACGATCTGCGGCGACTGGTTCAGCCCGGGAAAACCTCGGTGGTCTGGATCGAAACGCCGGTGAATCCGACCTGGGAAGTGATTGATATAGCACTTGCCGCCGAGATCGCGCATGCCGCCGATGCGATACTGGCGGTGGACGGCACGGTTGCGTCCCCCGTGACTACCCGGGCACTCGATTACGGCGCCGATATCGTGTTTCACTCGGCGACCAAGTACCTCAATGGCCACAGTGATGTGGTCGCGGGTATCCTGGTGACAGCGAAACAGGATGAACGCTGGGAAGAAATCAAACTGGTACGGACCCTGACTGGAGGTGTCCTGGGTCCCTTTGATGCCTGGTTATTGTTGCGCGGCATGCGGACCTTGTATCTTCGGTTCGAGAAATCATCGCAGAGCGCGTTGCGTGTTGCGCAGCATTTTGAGGGCCATCCACGTTTGCAACAAGTATTGTATCCGGGACTCGAAAGTCATCCCGGGCATGAAATTGCAAAACGGCAGATGACACAGGGCTACGGTGGGATGTTATCATTACTCGTCAAAGGGGGTGCCGAAGAAGCCAAATGTATCGCCGGTAATACCCGCTTGTTTGTGCGCGCGACTTCTCTGGGAGGGGTCGAAAGCCTGATCGAGCACCGTGCGTCGGTTGAAGGGCCGCATAGCGAAGTACCGCCAAACCTGCTTCGCCTGTCGATTGGGATTGAAAATTGTCAGGAATTAATAGACGATCTCGAGCAGAGCCTGAAAGCACCCTAACCAACTTGAGGAAAGATTGATGTCAGTTGAAAGTTCAATAGAGGATACAACCGCGTCGATTGTGGGGGCCTTGTCGACCCATGAGCTGTCAGATTCGGAAAAAGACCAGATTACTAAAATCGTAAGCCAATTGCTGGTAAAGACCGTTGAAAAAACAACCAATAATCATCTACAGACGACGGCTAATTGCTGCGGGCCTGAACTCGATCTGGCGCATCAGATCAGAGAAGAGATGAATCGCAAGAAAGATGCGCTGATTTCCAACCTGAAAGCGCTGCGTTAATTCGAAGGTCTGGAGTCCGACAGACGCCTAGCTTTCAAATTCCCGGCAGGCGTGCTCTATCGCATGCGCGAATGAGCGTGCCAGACTGCGAGCCACGAACAAATCGTAAGTCGGCACATCGTCGACCTGAACTACCGTGACATTCATATGCGCAACCGAAGTAAGCGCGCACCGACCGGGGCCAAAGGTTCGCGGGTGAAGATCGATCGCGGTGTTTTTCGCCATTACCTTGCGCGCACAGGAGCCACTCAGTCGCAATCCGCAACGACCGTGACTTTGATCGACGACTGCACCCAGATCTGCAATCGCCTGCTGTAATGTTTTAAATAATTCACCGGGATCTCGTCCGGTCTCGTCATCGCAACCCACTAGCATCCAGCTGTTGGCTCCGTTCCAGATGATCTGAGTTTTGCCGTCCGTGCCGCAGAGCCCGGGGAGGGTTGAACATTCGAATCCTAGCAATTTGCCGATTGCGGCGGCGGTGTGCTGGTGTTTGCCCTTGAAACTCAGTACCTGTACTGCGGTCATCGACTTGCGCTCGACCAGGCGAACCTTGTCGCAGTCAACGATGAAATTGCCGGCAGACAGTAACAGCGGCGACAGGCGTAGCGGTAAGATTTTTTGATCAGGCACGGACCAGATCTCCCTCGGGATCGATGAACACCGGATGACAGACCTCGACTTTGAGTTTTTCGTCATCGAGCGGAAATACCGCTTCAATCGTTTCACCATGACGTGAAGCGCCGCCGCACAACAGGCCGAGCGCGATGCCGCAGTCGAGTTGTGGGCTGAAGGTAGTGGCCGTTACATGGCCCTGTGATCGGCTCACGGTCTCGAGTTTAACCTCGAGATCGACCAGTTGAGCACCGATGCGCAGGTTTCTGCCGGGTTCGAGTGATTTCAGTCCAACCACCTGCAAGCGGCCGTCAACGACAAGCGCCGGGCGCTCTGAATTGTGTTTACCGATAAAATGCTTGGAACGGTTGGCCATCCCGTCGAGGCCCAGGTCTTTGGCGGTGGTGCGACCGTCGAGTTCGGAGCCGGCGACGTGACCCTTTTCGATCCGCATGGCGCCGAGTGCTTCGGTGCCGTAAACCGAAACGCCCATTTCCTTGCCGGCTTCGAGCAGTTCGAGCCAGGCCTGCTCGCCATAGTCGGCGGGCACGTTGATTTCAAAGGCGAGTTCACCGGAAAACGAAATCCGGAACAAACGCCCAGGAATACGGTTCATCATGCATTCGCCGGCACCCATGAACGGAAAGGCTTCATTGCTGATGTCGATATCGATAACCCTTTGCAGCAATTTACGACTGTTGGGTCCGGCAACTGCAATTCCGGTCCACTGTTCGGTAACCGAGCAAAAAACCACGTCCATCTCGGGCCATTCGATCTGGTGATACTGTTCCATATGCGCCAGTACCACAGCCGCGTTGGCGGTGGTCGTTGTCATGTAGAAGTGATTCTCAGCTAGACGCGAAGTGGTACCGTCATCGAACACCATCCCGTCTTCACGCAACATTACACCGTAGCGCGCCTTTCCCACCGGTAGTTTGAGCCAGTTGTTGATATACAGGCGATTCAAAAATTCGGCCGCGTCCGGCCCCTGGATATCGATCTTCCCCAGCGATGTTACATCGACCAGCGCGACATTGTTGCGCGTCGCAATGGTTTCGCGGATATAGCAATCGTCCAGGGTGTCATCCGGCTTTTGCGGATAGTAGCGAGCTCTTAACCACAAGCCGGCTTCAATAAACACGGCACCCTGTTTTTCATTCCAGTCGTGGATCGCGGTACGCCGTACCGGCATGAAATCGTAACCGACGCTATGACCGGCAAAAACTCCCATTGCGACCGGGACATAGGGTGGGCGGAAGGTGGTTATGCCGACCTCGGGCACCGGTTCACCCCGCTGACAGGCGAGTATTGCAAGCGCATTGACGTTGCTGGTCTTGCCCTGATCGGTTGCCATCCCCTGGGTGGTATAGCGTTTTAATAATTCGACTGAATCATATCCTTCCTGGGAGGCCAGTTCGACGTCGCTGACCTTGACGTCGTTCTGTTGGTCGACGAATAGTTTGTAGTTCTTGTTGTAAGGTGTCGGTGATATCCACAATGCCTCGATCGTGTAGGCGCCATCATCCCCGGATTTGGCGATACCTGCAATTTTTTTGGCCTTGAAACCGGCCATATTCGCCGCTTCGATACCGGCGGTACGGCCTTGCTCGAGACACCCTCGCAACGAGAAACAACCACGGGCCGCCCCAACCGATACCTCCGCCTGACGCGACTCGCCGGGCACAAAGCTTGTGATCGTTTCATCGTAAACCGGCCTGGCGCCCGATTGGCTATGCAGATGCACATTCGGGTTCCAGCCGCCGGAACAGGCGATCAGGTCGCAGTCGATGCGCTCCGGTTCCAGCGTGTCGCCCCGGGTTTTAACGATCTTGGCAGAGGTGACGTGTTGACGACCTTCGGCCGCTCCGACAGTGCTACCGGTGATCAGGCGAATCGATAGATTTTCGAGCTCGGTTGCCAGGGGTGCATCCGGATGCGGGCGTGAATCGACCACCGCGACCACGATGACGCCGGCACGATGTAAATCAATCGCGCTACGATAGGCGTCGTTGTTATTGGTTGCAATTACGGCGCGTCGACCGGGTTTGACACCATAGCGATTGATGTAGGTACGTGCGGCGCCGGCCAGCATTACGCCCGGCTTGTCATTATTGCCAAAAACCAGCGGGCGTTCCGTTGCGCCGGTGGCGATGACCACTCGGCCCGGATAAAAGGTCCACAACCGTTGGCGCGGGTGTCCCTTTGGCGGCACCGGCAGGTGATCGTTTACTTTTTCGATGGCGGCGACTACGTTGTGATCGTAGTAACCAAACAAGGTGGTGCGCCGGAATAGATGAACATTGTTCATGGCTTCAAGTTTCTTCACCGTATCGGCGGCCCATTCGCTGCCGGCTTTACCGTCGATGGTGAAATTTTCGTTGTTCAGCGACCCGCCCAGTAACGGATGCTCGTCAACGAGGATAACGCGCGCGTCGGTTTTCGCTGCTGCCAGCGCGGCAGATAGTCCTGCGGGTCCGGAACCTACGATCAACACGTCACAATGCTCATGGCATTGTTCGTAAAAATCGGGGTCGGCTTCGGTGGGGGCGGTGCCAAGGCCGGCCGCACGACGGATGACGTGCTCATATACGTGAGTCCAGAATGAAGCCGGCCACATGAAAGTCTTGTAATAAAATCCCGCTGATAATAGTGGCGAAAGCAAGTTGTTGACCGCCATTATATCGAATCTCAGCGAAGGCCAGCGGTTTTGGCTGTTGGCGACCAGGCCCTCGAAAAGCTCGATCGTGGTGGCGCGCGTATTGGGTTCTTTACGCGGGCCGGTGCGCAACTCGACAATTGCGTTGGGTTCTTCCGAGCCGGCCGTTTGAATACCGCGCGGTCGGTGATACTTGAAACTGCGTCCCAACAGGTGCACGCCGTTTGCGAGTAAGGCCGATGCGAGAGTGTCGCCCTCAAACCCGGTGTAGGATTTTCCGTCGAAGGTAAAGCTGATCCAGCGCTTTCGATTTATTTGCCCTCCGTTACTGCTACGATATTGTTGTGACATTCAGATCAACCCTCCTGCTTGCTGATCGGCAGGGTCGGAGACGCCGGTTCAGTGCTGGAAATTTGGTGGGTCAAGGTGTTGCGTTCGACCAGGATCCAGGCACGGCAACCATTGACGTGATGCCAGTATTCGCGATGCGGCCCAGCCGGGTTAGCGCGCGTGTAGACATATTGGTACCAGTCATCCTGTGATGCATCGTCGGCTGGTCGTTGCACCGTGGCATCACCACCGTAAGTAAATTCGTCTTCGTTGCGAACACCGCACCAGGGACATTCAATTCTTAACATGTTACGACCTCCTAGTGTGCCCTGGGAGAGGCGCCAACGCCTTTCTCGTCAATCGTATTGCCTTCGCGAAAACGCTCCAGCGTGAACTCGGCGTTCAAGGCGTGTGCTTTGTCGTTTGCGATGGTGTGGGCAAAAACCCAGCCCGAGGCCGGCGTCGCCTTGAAGCCGCCGTAACACCAGCCACCATTCATATAGAGATTGTCGATTGGGGTCTTGCTGATGATCGGGCTACCGTCCATCGACATGTCCATGACGCCACCCCATTGGCGTAGTACCCGCAAACGTGCGAGGCAAGGCATCATGGTAACGCCGCCGGCGACGACATGGTTGAAGGTCGGCAGGTTGCCGCGTTGCGCGTAGGTATTCCAGCCGTCCAGGTCGCCGCCGAAAACGAGCCCGCCCTTATCCGACTGGCTCATATAAAAATGGCCTGCGCCGAAAGTACAAACCGTATCGACCAGGGGTTTGATGCCTTCGGTTACAAAAGCCTGCAGAACGTGTGACTCGATCGGTAGTTTCATGCCCACCATATCGAGCACGCGGCTTGAATTACCGGCGACTGCAACCCCGACCTTGCCGGCGCCAATAAAGCCGCGCGAGGTTTCGACCCCGATGACCCTGTCACCTTTGCGCTTGATACCGGTGACCTCGCACTGCTGAATAATATCGACCCCAAAGCGATCGGCACCCCGTGCATAGCCCCAGGTAACGGCGTCGTGACGCGCGGTGCCGCCGCGCGGCTGCGATAACCCGCCCTGTACCGGGAAGCGTGTATTTTTCGAGAAATCGAGGTGTGGCATCAGCTTTTTCACGCCTTCGAGGTCATGCATGACCGCATCGACACCGTTCAGGCGCATTGCGTTGCCTCGACGCGCGGCTGCGTCACGTTGCGTATCGTTGTGAATCAGGTTTAATACGCCACGCTGGCTGAACATGACGTTGTAGTTCAAGTCCAGGCTCAGACCTTCCCAGAGTTTCATCGAGTGTTCGTAAAACCGGGAGTTTGGGTTCAACATGTAATTGGAGCGTACAATGGTAGTGTTGCGCCCTGTATTACCACCGCCGATATAACCCTTCTCAAGTACCGCGACATTAGAGACGTGGTGTAGCTTCGCCAGGTAATAAGCGGTTGCTAAACCATGCCCGCCGCCGCCGATGATAATCACGTCATATTGTTTTTTCGGTTCCGGGTTACGCCAGGCCCTGGTCCAGCCACGGTTTCCGGTTAATGCCTGTTTCAGCAGGCTCAGTCCTGAATAATGCATAAGCACCCATTGGGTTGTGTCTACTTGACTAAACCTGGATGGAAGTCATTTTTCCATCAGTAATTGACCGCGAACTGTGTGTTCGAAGAGAAACGCAATTTTAAACAGATTGTTGTAATTACAGTCAACCGAAAAACGACTCGTTACAATAAATAAACGTCATACCTTGATATATGAACTTTACGCTGTTTCAGGCCTGATGGTTTGCAATGTCGATGGTGTAGTTGACGAAGCCATCGGTGCCACCGGTGATTTTATCGTATAAACCACGTGCGACCGAGTTGAAATGCTGCGTGTGCCAGTAAACCTCGGCCCATTTTTGCTGCCGTGCTTCGTCGATCACGGCTTCGATCAGCTTGCTGCCGATTCCACCGCCACGAATTTCGGCAAGCACGAACAAGTCGTTCAGATAACACACCGGGTTGGCATGCCAGGTATGGGAATGCGGGAAAAAATGGACCAGCCCGACCAGCCTGCCGTCATCGTCCTCGGCCACTCGACCCTGAATTTCGTGCGTTGAATCCAGCATTCGCCGCCACAATAGATCGGTCACTTCATCCGCCATGCCTGATTCGTAAAAGCGAAGGTAACTTTGCCATAATGGCTCCCAGAGTTCACGCTCTGAGGCACGGACATTTCTTATTCGGTATTGCGGTGAGGTCATGAGTATTGGGTTTGAATTTCGCATAGACAGGCGGCAATTATATCTTGCCTGACCCCGACAGGGTGGATAAAATCGCGGTCTATTGGCAGCGATGGCGTCGCTGTGATCGAAGCAGATATTTTTATCCTGTACGCCCAGATTGAAAACCGGGTGAAATCGTCATCCGGATCATCGGAGTGACCATCATGTCTCAAACCCAACGTCCCGAGTTCTTCGAGCTGCAAAACGGTTCCAGGGCAAAGCTGCCTTTTTCCGACATCGAGTATGAAAATCGGCTTGGCGGGTTGCGTCAGTTGATGGCCGCTTGCGGGGTCGATGCGATGCTGCTGACCTCGATGCATAACATCGCCTACTATTCCGGTTTTCTTTACTGCTCCTTCGGCCGACCCTATGCCTGTGTCGTCACCTCAAATCGCTGTGTCACGGTTTCCGCCAATATCGACGGCGGTCAACCCTGGCGCCGGTGTTATGGTGAAAACCTGATTTACACCGACTGGAAACGCGACAATTACTGGCGGGCAGTGAAATCAATTGTGCCGAAAACCCGGCGTATCGGCATTGAAGGCGATCACCTGACACTTGGGGTCAGCAAGCTTATGACCGATATGCTGGGCGAGGTTCAAACAACAGATTTGAATCAGCAAATCATGGGCCTGCGCATGATCAAGTCAGCTGAAGAAATTGCATTGATCAAAGGCGGCGCCCGCACCGCCGATATCGGTGGTGAGGCCATCCGTGATGCGATCAGGGTCGGTACCCGCGAAATAGAAGTGGCGATGGCGGGCCGGAATGCGATGGAACTCGAAATTTCACGCGCCTACCCGCACAGTGAGTTACGTGACAACTGGGTCTGGTTCCAGGCAGGCATCAACACCGATGGTGCGCATAACCCGATCACCACCGCGAGACTTGAGGCGGGTGATATCCTGAGTCTGAATGCCTTCCCGATGATATCGGGTTATTACACTGCGCTCGAACGCACGCTATTTATTGGTGAACCCGATCCCGCCTCGCTTGAAATCTGGAAAGCCAATGTCGCCGCGCACCAGCTCGGATTATCGTTGATCAAACCCGGTGCAACCTGCTCCGGTATCTGTACCGAAATTAATCGTTTCTTCGAAGAACGCGATTTGCTTCAATATCGCTCCTTTGGCTACGGGCACTCCTTCGGCCTGCTTTCACACTATTATGGACGTGAGGCCGGGCTCGAATTGCGGGAAGACATCGATACAGTGCTCGAACCGGGGATGGTGGTTTCGATGGAGCCGATGCTGACGCTGCCGCTCGGTGTACCCGGTGCTGGCGGTTACCGCGAACACGATATCCTGGTGATCGGCGAACACAATGCGGAAAACATTACCGGCTTTCCTTACGGCCCCGAGCACAATATCATTGCGGCATAGACCAAATCATCCGTGACAGACCTGGAGTCATCCCGGTGCACGGGTTATAAAAATAGAGCGTGATGAAGGTGATTTTGCGCGCGCTTACGACAGCGTGGTGCAAGGTGAGTCGGGGATGGCCTCGATCACAGGCACGCCGGATGCGCCGGGCCGTATCGGCATGCGATATCAATTGTGGGCAGCAAGCCTATGCAGCAATCCTCGAAGCCCTGATTGAACGTGAACACAGTGAGGACACACATTGGAAACCATAGACTGGAATGATTTCGAAAAAGTTGAGTTACGCGTTGGAACGATTGTCGAGGTAGCGGATTTCCCCGAGGCGCGTAAACCGGCCTACCAGCTGAATACCGACTTTGGCGACGATATCGGGATTCTCAAATCGAGCGCCCGGATTACCGACATCTACCTAAAACAAGATCTGATCGGGCGGCAGATCGTTGCCGTAGTCAATTTCCCAGCAAAACAAATTGGACCGGTGCGCTCACAATGCCTGGTTACCGGATTTCATCTCGAAGGCGGCGCGGTTGTGCCTGCACGGCCAGATAGCAAAGTGCCCAATGGTGCAAAACTCGCTTGACCGATTCTGGGCTATACTCCCGGGGTGATATAAATCCGCAACATTACTAGAGGAGAACACAATGCGATTTAAAAGATTACTGCAATTCCTGTTTTTTGCACTGGCAGCTTGTGCGACTAGCCTGCCGAGTCAGGCCGGCATGGTCGGAACCGCGCAACTGCAGCTCAATTCTGACACGATTGAGCCAGGTGACATGGTGCAACAACGCGACTGGATCACCGAACAACTGGTTCAGGGTGGTGTCGGTGAAGCCGACGCGCTATCGCGAGTGGCCGCAATGACCGACCTGGAGGTAACACAAATTCACCAGCGTATCGACCAGGCCCCAGCGGCCGGATCGGACGCACTGTTGATAGGCGTGATCGTATTTCTGGTTCTGGAACTCACCGGATATATAGACGTTATCCCCGATAACTAAGCGTCAAACTTGAAACTCGATACCCCGCGTGCATGCCTGCTGGCGTGTACGCTATTTGTTTCGATCTTTCTGGGCGGTTGCGCGACGTCGCCCCAGGCGCGCTTGCTTTTAGAAAATCGTCCGGATATACCGCCAGTGGTGGAACTGACAGGAGTTCCGTTTTATCCACAACAGGATTATTACTGCGGCCCCGCCGCGCTGGCCGGCATCATCAACTACCGCGGTATCGACGTGAAACCGGATCAGATTGCCGATCTGGTTTACGTGCCCGAATTGAAAGGCAGCCTACAGATTGAAATCATTGCCGCCGCCAGGCAATTTGATTTGTTACCGGTGCTACTGGATGGCAAGCTCGAATCCCTGCTACGCGAACTCGCGGCGGGCAACCCCGTTTTCGTATTGCAAAATCTTGCGCTGGATATTTATCCGCTATGGCACTACGAAATTCTGATCGGTTACGACTTCAATCAGCGGCATATGATTCTGCGTTCCGGTGTGAACCGACGCATTACACGAAGCTTCGCGCTGTTCGAGAAAACCTGGCAGCGCGCCGGATACTGGGCGCTGGCGATCGTGCCGACCGATACCATCCCCGTTACGGCCGGCGCAAATGCTTACCTGGATGCGGCCATAGACCTGGAGCAGGTCGGTCGGCTCGACAGTGCCAATCGCGCCTACGGTACCGCGCTGCGGCGTTGGCCCGAAAACCGGCTGGCGCTCACCGGTCTCGGTAATTCCGCCTACGCGATGGGCGAATTCATCGCCGCCGAATCGGCTTACCGCTCTGCGCTCGAGGTTGCCCCGGAAAAGGCCGAGGTCTGGAATAATCTCGCCTACGCACTCGCGCAACTCGGTCGGCACGAATCATCCCTGGATGCAATCGACCGCGCACTCGAACTCGACCCCGACAACCAAAACTTTAAGGACAGCCGTTCCGAACTTAAAAACTGGCAGTAAACTCCTGATGATAGAGTCAAACCCGGTGCTGACCTCTTTCCTGACATCACTTCCGAAGACTGGGTAGACCAGCCAGTGTCCATTTGCAAGCAGCTGATTACGCGCAACAACGTCATCCCGGCGTAGGCCGGGATCCAGCGGTGGTAGCAGGGAGCTGATCTGGAACGACAGCCGTGGGTATATCTACCAGCGAGCAAACGAAATGGAACTCGGTATACGGGTGTGACTTCCAGTTTGTTGAGACGAGTTTGGCAACACCGGAATAATCGAGTCGAGCGCTTCACCGGCAAGTATGGTGTACAACCCTTAGTCGGGTTTGAACTACACGATACGATGGATTCAGCTATCCAACCAGAAAAAGCCATCAAGTACTGCAAGCGGACCTGGAAAATGAAGGTCATTGAGGAGATGAATCCGCAGGGGTATGATGGGTATTCCGACTTGTTATGACAACCGGTATTATTGCCCGAACCGATCATTGAGTCCCTGGATTCCGGCATACGCCGAATGACGGATTTGGGGTATCTATCCGCTAATTTTTCCAAGGAGCCAAATTTTACTTATGCATCCTTTAAATGAAGGATTCATTCCTGTCGCAACATGACAGTATCGTCTGAATGAATCATTTTGCGCACTTGGTGTTGTCGCAACCCACGGTCGAATCGACGGTTGGTAACCTGCTCGGTGATTTTGCGCGCGGTCTCGATCAGCAAAAGCTGTCACCCGCGGTTTTGGCAGGATTGCAGAATCACCGCGCGGTCGACCGTTTTACCGATAACCACCCGCTGGTGCGGAATATGAAGCGTGTTTTCAGCCCCGCTCGGCGGCGTTTCGCCGGCATTGCGCTCGATATTTATTTTGATCACCTGTTGATCAATCACTGGGACAGGTTCGAGAAACGAAGCCTGGAAGGTTTGATCACCGGGTTTTACCAGCGTATGACCGCTGGCCGCGACTTGATGCCGGCGGAAAATATGCGGCAGGTTACCCGGCGCATGATTGAGCATGACTGGTTTGGCTCATACCGAGAAATTGACTCTGTTGCCGAAGCATTGAACCGGGTTGCCGGACGCATTCGATTTGCCAACCCGTTTGACAATTCGATCGATGATTTACTGCAGCATCACAATCTGATTCGTGACGGATTTTTCAAATTCTATCCACAGCTGAATCAACACGTTCTGGAACAGGCGCTCGAGATCGGTTAACAATCGACGACCTTTCCGGGATTCATGATGTTTTGCGGATCCAGGGCTGCTTTGATTGCTTCGATTGCGGCGTCGCTGTCATGCTACCGATCGATGTGTTTGCGCCGGGATCGATCGGGAAAAATAAACCGGTGTCGCGGTTTCGGCGCAGAGTTTGACGATGCTGACTACTTCATCGTCGCTTTGTACGAAACACTCCGCGTCAGGAGCCTGTGCTGGATGCCAGGATTCACCGCGGCCGTGCTGTTCAATCACAGAGCTGCTGGTCGAAACCCGGTCGCCGAGTATCGCGCGCAATTTACCAATAAGGCTATTTTCGGTGGCGATTGCTGACGCAGGTTGAGTCATGGCTTACAACCCCATGGGTATCAAATAGTGCTCCGATTATGCTACAGCGAGTTTTTTTTATCGCTATACCGCTTAAGCGGATTTAGACAGTCTCCTGACTGTATTTATGCCTTATAGGGTCATATGGAAAAATCGATATTCACGCCTATACTCATTGCTTGTGACCGCTAATAATTGAATCAAAAAAATGCCGACGCTAAATTCGCTTGAAATAGCGCAGACGCAGGAAATCCCAGAATCGGAATATTCCAGTTTAACCCGGGTAGAACTCCAGGCTGAACTGGATAAGATGAACAGTGAGGTCGCCCTGCCGTTCAAAATTGATAACATCGAAGTCGCGATCAGCACCAGCATCGGAATTTCGTTATATCCGGACAACGGCGTTACCGCCGAGGAGTTAATCCGCTCGGCTGACAAGGCGATGTACCAGGTCAAACGCCTGGGCAAGAATAGTTTCGGATTTGTTGGTTCTGTGGGTCTTTGAGCTACATTATATAATAAGACATATTGAGAAAGTATCCTTATACCCGTGCCCGTCAAAATGAAAATTCAATCCAGTGCCTCAGAACTCGAGGCTGAACTCGAACGATTGCGTCAACGCGATATTCTTCTCGATGCGACCGAGCAGCTTGCCAACATCGGGCATTGCGAATGGGACTTCGAAAACGATTGCATTAAAGCCTGTTCTGATGGATACGCCCGCATTTTCAATCAGACTGTCGAGCAGGTACTGAAATCTCAGAATTCATGGGAGCAGCTGATGATGACATTGCATCCCGAAGACCGTGAGCTTTACACTCAGTCTTACAAATCGCAACGACAGACCGGTTCGCATGAAATTGAATACCGAATTATTCGTAACGATGGAGAAACAAGATATATTTTTGAAACCGGCGCCGTCGAATTTGACAAGCACGGGAAGGCTACTGCCGCTTTCGGGTTACTGCAGGATGTTACTGAACGCAAACTTTACCAACAGGAACTTGAGAACAAGGATGCTCTCGCACAGCAGGTAGAAGCGGTCACCGATATAGGGCATTTTATTTTTAATGTCGTTACCGGATCGTACAATTACATCAGTCCGGGCTTTGCCAGAATTTATGGCGTCAGTGTCGACGAGTACATGGCAATGGTACAATCCAGGAAAGACGATATCGAGGACGTACACCGAGACGATTACACCGAAGTCGCCGAAGCCTACAAAAATCTGCAGGAGAACGGTGAAGATCTGAACATCGAGTACCGAATTCATCGCGCCGATGGACAAGAGCGCTGGATCCGGGAACGATGCATGGCGGTGCGATCAACAGACGGCGAGGTAAGCCAGTCGATTGGTGTAAAACAGGATATTACCGAACAGAAGAACACCGAACAGAGCCTGCGAGACGCACGTGATTCCCTTGAAGCACAGGTCAAAAGCCGCACTCGAAAGCTGGCGCGCACGGTAAAGCAGTTAGAACAGGAAATCGAGGAGCGTGAAAAGATATCGGCCGAACTTGATTTCCTCGCCAATCATGATGCGCTCACCGGGCTACCCAGCTTGCGGTTGTGTAAAGATCGACTCGATCATTCGCTCGCGGAAGCGCGCCGCTCCCGCCAGATGTCTGCGGTAATGTTTCTCGACCTCGATGGTTTCAAGGAAATCAACGACCTGCACGGCCATGAATTCGGAGACCTGGTGTTAAAGGCTACCGCTGATCGTATCAAGGATGAAATCCGCGAAACCGACACAGTGGCACGCATTGGTGGCGATGAATTTGTCATTATTTTATCGAGTTTGCCCGAGGTTTCGATTGCGGAGCGCATTGCTTCCAACCTGATCAAGCAGATCGCACAACCCATTGATATCGAAACAATCAGTGTATCGGTCAGTGCCAGTATCGGAATTTCCCTTTACCCGGAAAATGGTACTACCGCAGAAGCACTGGTTCGTTCAGCTGATAAAGCGATGTACCAGATAAAGCGCAAAGGTAAAAACAATTTTGGCTTTGTGGTGCCATAAGCTGTCTCCGGGTTTTCGTTTGGGTATACTGCACTGAACGCAGTCTGACATCCGACCCTGATTCTTCACCGCTAAACCAACCCCGGAGCCGGTTAAGCGGCGCATGATCCTTTCGTCGAGTCAGCGCGGTGAACAGGTTCGTAGGGATTTTACCGGGAGAACCGGTGGCAAGCAGCGCTCATGTTTGCATTCCCACCTGCGAAGATGTTCCAATTGCCTGCATGCCGCATCAATCAAATCTACTGGGCTGTCTGTGGATGGCCGCAGGGGGGCTGCTTTTTGTTGCCGTGACCGTTCTGGTACGCTACCTCGGCTCCGACATGCCCGCGGTCGAAGCAGCGTTTATCCGCTACACAATCGGCCTTGTCCTGTTATTGCCGATGCTTTGGCGAATGCGCCGGCGGATTTATAGAACCGGCAATTTTAAGATCTACCTGCTACGCGGCATGCTGCACAGCTTTGCGGTGATGCTGTGGTTTTTTGCAATGGCTCGCATCCCGCTGTCGGACGTTACCGCAATCGGTTTTTCGACGCCTGTGTTCACCGCGCTGGGCGCTATTCTGATTTTTCATGAACAGGTCAAGGCGCGTCGAATGATGGCGATCGCGGCGGGATTTGTCGGAACTGTTATCATTCTGCGCCCCGGTTTTCAGACCATCGATGCGGGCTCCCTGGCGCAGTTGATTGCAGCGTTTTGCTTTGCCGGATCCTTTCTGTTTGCAAAGCACCTGACTCAAAGCGAGAGTTCGGGCGAGATCCTGGTGATGTTAACTATTGTCTGTACGCTGGCCTTGCTGCCCGGTGCCGTATATTACTGGCGCGAGCCTACGCTGACCGAAATCGGATGGCTGGCGATGGTGGCCGTATTTGCCACGGCCGGGCATTATGCCATCACGCGCGCGATCGGTTACGCACCACTTACGGTAACCCAGCCGCTGTCATTCCTGCAACTGATCTGGGCGATCATTATTGGATATTGGTTGTTTGATGAAATCCCTGATACCTGGGTTATCATCGGCGCGCTGATTATAGTGGCTGCGATCAGTTACCTTACCCATCGGGAAGCGCTCGTCGCGCGTCGCATCAAGATGCGAGCCGCAGAATCGTCCTCCTCGGGTTAGATGCGCCTGCTATTTCGCGCCGGCTGCCAACAGGATTTCGACCATGTTTTGATAACCCCGGGCTAGTTGCAGCGGCGACACCCCTCCCTGTCTCTGTTCTGGTTTTGTTCACTAACCGGTTATAAAACCTTATCCAGCGCGATCAGTATTTGATCGACTTCGGCCTGGTTGCTGTAATGAACCAGCGACAGTCGTACCACGCCGTCTTCAGGATCGATGCCGAGGTCGCTGATCAGTCGGTGCGCGTCGAAATTTCCGTTCTCGGTGCCAATGCCGGCATCCTGTAACCTGTGAGCGACCGACTGCGAACTTTGCCTTAGCGGTTTAAACGCAATTGTCGGTGCACGGTCGTTGTCCCGGGTGTGCGTTTTACCCAACAGGCGGGCATCGGTATGTTGATGCAGAAGCTCGAGCAGGGGTGCGGCGAGTTGATTTTCGTGGTGCAAAATCAACTCGTGGATATCGTCTAATCGCTGATTGCGATTCTTGTCGCCGTCGCCGAAATGATGACGATGCAGATCATCGAAGTAATCCAGCACGCCGGCGCAGGCTGCTACCTGCGCGTGCTGCGGACCGGCGGGGTTAAAGTCCTTGGTCGGACTCCCACTATTAAAATAATGTGCCTGGGAAGTTGTATCGCCGTAAATATCCTGGTTGATATACATCAGACTCTGATGGGGACCGAAGACCTTGTACAGGCTGATGGTGTAAGCATCGATGCCGAGTGCCTTCAAGTCTGTTATATGATGTGGAGCATAGGCAACCGCGTCGATAAATACACGCGCCCTACTGCCGGTTTTGATGGTCCTGACGATTTCTGCAACCGGGTTTACGGTACCGACGATATTCGAGCAGTGGCTAAAAAATACCCAGCGCGTATTGTCGCGCAGCAGTGGAAACAACGACTCGATGTTGAGCAAACCTGTATCTGCATCCACCTCCCATTGCCGGATTGTGACGCCTTTTTCATGGGCTTTACGTCGCCAGACCCCGCTATTGGCTTCGTGGTCCTGGTTGGTAACGATGATTTCGTCGCCTGCTTTCCACACATCGCCTATGGACTGCGCCATGACATAGGTATTCATCGAAGTTGAAGGTCCCACGGTCAACTCGTCTGAACTTATATTCAGCGCTTGTGCCCAGATGTCGTGTGCGCGATCCATTGCCTCGCCCGCCTCGGCTGAAGAAGCGAAGCGCGAGTAGGGTTGCACCCGGGTATGGTGGTTGTAGTGTTCCAGCAGTTTGTTGACCTGCTTACATACATAACTGCCACCGGCGTTGGAAGCGAACACAAACTCGTGATCGTCGCCGAGCTGATCAAATTGCGATCTGACAAAGTCAATATCGAGTTTCATAAATTACTCCTAGGGATAGTTGCTTTTATAATCGGCATAAGCCGTTTCAAATCGCGCCAGGTTTTTTCGTGTGTAGTCGGCGAAATCCATATCGACACGGGAATTGAGTTCCGACACCATCGACCACAGGGTCTCGCGTAACAGCGATTCGCCCCTTCCAGCAGGGCAATTGGGTAATACGCTCCCCGGTCGTATCGTTCATATCAAGGCTTTTCCAGGTGTTTATCGAGGCATGATAGCATCGGCAATACAATGCGCAATCTCGCCAGGCAATTCTTCAGCCGCGGCTGGTGCCAATTTGCTAAAGACCCGATGTTATCGAGCTGGGTCGAGGCAGCCTTGGCATCGGCGCGCGCTACATTAAGCGATCCCGATATGGCAAAATGGTTGCGCTACCAGGGTACCTGGTTTGCCGGCGTTAACGCATTGCCCAACGACGAAAGGGCTGCAATTGCAGATAGCGGCCCTTTGCGCGGACTGGCGGTTGATTTCATCGCCACTGAACTGGGGCTACGGGATGTCGCCTGGGATGCCGCCCAGGTTTCGGTTTGTTACCCCGGATATCCCCGTCCGATGGAAGGCGAATCGACGGCCAAGGCACATTTTCGGCGCGCATGCGACGCCGCGCATGTCGATGGTTTATTGTCCGAAGGGTCCAGGCATCGGCGTCACCTGCGCGAACATCATGGATTCATTCTGGGCATTCCAATGGTAGAGTTTAATGCCGAGGCTTCGCCGTTCGTGGTATGGGAAGGATCGCAGGAAATTATTCGCGATGCCTTTTCGGCGCGTTTCACCGGCATTCCTGTCGCGCAATGGGGTGAGCAGGATGTAACCGAGGCCTATCACAATGCGCGCGAAAAAGTTTTCTCAAAATGTGAGCGTGTCGAAATTCATGCCCGACCCGGCGAAGCTTTCCTCGCACACCGTCTGATTCTGCATGGCATGGCGCCCTGGCGCGACAGCGCCGAGGCCGGTCCCGACGGCCGCATGATCTGCTATTTCCGCCCCGACCCTTTCGGCCCCTGCGAATGGCTCAATAACCCCTGAGCGATTTGTCATTTCCGGACCCGTTCGAAGCCCAGGCTAGGTGAGGGTAAGCGTGCCGGTGGGGGTGTCGATTATTGCCGACAGGTACGGGGCTCTGGTGTCGGCCAGGGGTTCCACATCCACCAGGTGACTGGCTTCGATGGCGTCGAGCCGGCCGCTAATCCAGCGCGGTCGGTTGTGATGGATCGTCAGCGATTGCAGCAGGCAGCCCCGGTCGGCCATGCCTCTCGACGGATGCGGCCTGCTGTGCCATTGAATGCAGTAGGGCAGCATACCGTCAGCGAGCAGTCGGCCATCGTCTGTCAGAGCAATTTCCCACTTGAGCTCGTCCCGGCTGAGCGCGATCGGAGTGCCGAGGTCGAAGCCTGCGCTACCGACCAGTTGGTGTATTTCGGGCGTGTTTATAATCCAGGTAATCAACCGGGGTTTGTGCCGGATTGCGGCGCGCAACAATGTGGTGTCGAGCCCGAACCAGCGTGGGGATGCGGGTGCGTTGCCACCGGGATTGATGGCGATGACTTCGAGATAAGCGTCGTTACCCAATTGCATCAAACAGTTGTGAGTCCCCATAGTCTGGTGAACCCCGCCTTTTGGAATTTCGACGCCGAGGGTCGATCGAATATAGTCAGCGCCCTGTTTTAACGTGGCTGCTGCGATCACTATATGATCGAGGTTGTTCATGTCGACATGGTAGATCACAAAGCTACCTGTTAATAGTTTTACAGGGTAGAATTTCCGTTCCCGGATCTGGAATGAGGCGACGTCTATGAACGTATTAACAAATCGAATCGAATACGCGGTGGGTGAATCCATGCACCAGGGTTACCTGGCATACGACGCTGAAATCACCGACCTCAACCCCGGAATCCTGTTGGTGCATGAATGGTGGGGTTTGAACCAGTACATGGTGCGACGCACGCATATACTCGCCGAGCTGGGTTACGTTGCACTTGCAATCGACCTGTACGGGGACGGACAGATTGCAGCGGATACCGGTCAGGCCGGAAACTTGATGAGCGGGGTTTTAGATGATATGGATGCCGGTAGTGCCGCGCTCAAAGCAGGTTATCAATTGCTGCTCGATCAAGCCGGGGTCGATTCGCGGCGTACCGCCGCGATCGGTTACTGCTTTGGCGGCGCCATGGTACTGCACATGGCGCGAATCGGCCTGCCACTCGCCGCCGTGGTGAGCTTTCATGGCGCGCTGGGATCGTTTCACAGTGCCGAACCCGGCAGTATCGGCGCGACAATCCTGGTTTGTCACGGTGCTGCCGATTCGATGGTAACGATGGAGGATCTGGAAGGCTTCAAGCGGGAGATGGACAACGCCCGGGCCGACTACGAAGTGCTG
This sequence comes from uncultured Gammaproteobacteria bacterium, assembly GCA_964488685.1. Lineage (GTDB taxonomy): Bacteria > Pseudomonadota > Gammaproteobacteria. The sequence goes on along the minus strand of CAZAVY010000014.1, from coordinate 17,919 downwards.
TTGCTCGAAGGTGCCAGGCACGGTTTCAGCAACCCTCAGGCTGATGTGAATGCCGAAAAGTATGGCATCGACCTGGGTTACCAGCAGCAGGCCGACGAGCAATCCTGGTCTGCGATGCAGGCCCTGTTCGACAAGGTGTTTTGATGACGGTCGAAATGGACTTAAGCGATGTGCGCCGTAAATATGAAGCGCAGGGCATCACCCGGAAAAACATGGATTCCGATCCATTGGTGCAATTCGGGCATTGGTTGCAGCGAGCACGTGACCTGGAACTACTCGATGCCACCGCGATGACGTTGGCCACGGCCAATCTCGACGGCAGGCCGTCGGCGCGCATCGTTCTGCTCAAGCATGTCGATGCCGAAGGGTTTTGCTGGTATAGCGATTCTCGCAGCAACAAGGGTCAGGAAATAGCGGCGAATCCAAATGCCGCGCTATTGTTTCACTGGCGCGATTTAAGCCGCCAGGTACGCGTGCAGGGGACGGTAAAAACCCTGCCGTCCGATGACGCCGAAAGATATTTCCTGATGCGGCCCGAGGGAAGTCGTTTCAGCGCCGCGGCGTCGATGCAATCCGCGGAGGTTGAGAGTCGATCGAGTCTCGAGGATGAAGTGCAGCGTTTGCGCGCAACTTATCCTGACGGCGATGTGCCGCGCCCCGATGGTTGGCTTGGTTATCAGCTGATGCCCGAATACATCGAATTCTGGCAGGGGCAGGATAATCGACTCCACGATCGCATCGTATATACCCGGGTCGAGAGCGGTTGGCTGATGAAGCGAATTTCTCCGTAGTACTGGCGGGTTGCGTACTGTTTTCCACAATGTTAGTTATTAAACAATGAAATTTATCGAACGTTTGCGACAAAACGAACTTATAATCGGCACCATGCTGACGATTCCGTCGCCGACGGCATTATCGCGCCGCAGGTTAACAGTGCCGACGAGGCGCGCGCCGCGTCGTTGAATGGTGCAAGTACCCACCCCGGGGCGTGCGTGGGGTCGGCCTGGCACGGGCGCAGGGATATGGTCTCGAGTTTGCCGGTTACGTGGAATCGGCCAACGACAATATTGCCGTGATCATCCAGGCCGAGCACATCGATGCGGTCGATAATATCGAAGCCATCGCCGAAGTCGAAGGTATCGACGCTGTTTTCATCGGTCCCTACGATCTCTCTGCCAGCATCGGCACTTTCTCACCGGCGTACCCTGTCAGTTCCCTGCGATCGACAGCACCTGCGGCGACCTGCCCAAACGGATCGTCGCGTTCGAACCATGAGCCGGCGTCGAGCGATCGGATTTCGGCCAGACTGTAAGTGGAAAATGCCGCGGGCACGCGTTCGGGAAAGATCTCGGAGACCTTTATGGTCCGCATCATTGCATCGTCATGCATCAGCACCAGGTGATCATCGGCGGTGACCGCAACATCTGTCTCCCACAAATCAGCACCGAGACTATATGCCTTGCGGGCTGCGGCCAGGGTATTTTCAGGCGCGAGGCTTCTTGCACCCCGGTGAGCGATGATATTTACCATGTTGTAAATTTACTCTTTTCGATCCTCCTCACAAGCCTGACAGCTGAGATTTGACTGGTTTAATCGGTGCAGTGAGCAGGATTGAGGATTTCGAAAGGATTTACCAGAGTGCAAGCATTCGTTCTAATACTTCCCTGGCAATTTCCATCTCCCTGCGCGACCCCATCGTCACTCACAGATATTCGGGCAGGCGGTACCAACCCATTGGCCGCACTTTGTCTCCATCTGTCCCCGATATAGTCAATCAGGTGTTTTCCTCAAAAGCGCAAACCGGATTGCAACTATTCTGCTTGGCCTGGTATAGCGCAATTTCCGCTTGTTCGATGATCAACGTGAAGCTTTTTTCATACATTGGTACCATCACAGCGACCCCAATACTGACCGTTACCTGGGATGCAACCGATGAGGCCGGGTGTGGAATCATCGCGTCCGCAACCGCCTGCAGACAATCCCGCGCCACTTCGAGCGCGCTGTCGACCTCGACCCCAGGCAGCAGCGCGGTAAACAAGCCGCCCCGATAACGCGCCACCAGATCTTCGGAACGCCGCACACAGTTGGCGAGTTTGTGTGCCACCTTTACAAGGCAAACGTCTCCTTGCAAATGCCCGTAGGTATCGTTGTATGCCCTGAGCCTGTCGACATCGATCATCAACAATGCCAGCGCGTTGCCAGTGCGAGCACCACGGCTCCATTCCGCCGTCAGCTGTGCATCGAATTCACGATGGTTGCAGATCGATGTCAAGGCATCGACGCGGGCGACGTTGTTGATCTGCTGCTGTGATCGATGCGCCTGTAAATGCGAATTGAGCAGCGATCGCAGCAGCTTCGGATGAAATGGCCGGGAGATAATACCGGCCGCACCCAGTTCAAAGGCGGCGGCCTCGGCCTCGGACGTCTGATGGTCCAGAATATGAATTATCGGGACTGCGGGATTCGAATCCGAATTGGTGGAATTTCGCCACCAGTCGCTGCCGCTGACATTTTCGATAAACGAGTGATTCACCATCAACAGATCAGGCATGCCGAGATTCCGCGCATGCGCGATGAGCCCGATGAAATCCTCGACCACCTCGATCTGGGTATCGTGCATTTGCTCGACGATCATCCGCAGGCTTTGGGCATCGTAATCCAGCACCAATATCCGCAGCCGTTTTTTGGGCTGCCAAAGGCCGTCGGCTACCTTGTCCGATACCAGTGAACCGGATTCGAGGAAAGCATCCAGTTCGGGCTCCAGCAGAAATCCGATTGCGGTTTCACCACATTCGCTGATGATGACGGGTAAATTACGATCGAATTCCGTATTGTTGGCCCATTCGGACTGCCAGGCAGTAAGCTCCTCATTGGATAGATTGTCCTGAGAGGGCGGTTCGATGTCGAGTTCCAGCAGGAGGGAGGCCAGGATGCCGGGGTCGGAGATATCCTCTCCGTCGAGCCAAAGCGCACGATAAATTCGCCGGCGTAGCCGTGCTGCCTCGACCGGATCGTCTCTGCCGATCGCGTATACCAGTGACGTTGCGGCAGCCGAACCGGGGCGGAACATGGGTATATTGATTTCGGTCGACGGTATCCGTCGCCGAACTTCGGCCACTTCGGTGGTGAGTTCGCTGAGTAATTCGAGACTGCCCCGTTGATGATGAACCTCCGGCGTATGCTGAATCAGGCGAAAATCAATCCAGTGATCCAGGTTCATCGCAAAGATACGTTCGTTTAGCGCGTAACAAAAAGGACAATTGAAATCGGCATAAACGGTAAAACTGACCTTACCGAAACGCTCAAACAGCCTCGCTTTTTGCGGCGTACTATTCAATTAAGATTCCCGGCGACCATAGTTGTTTGTTATTTAGAAATGTCCGTGTCTTTCCCGTGGCAATTATCGAACCGAAGCGGCCGGCTCAGAAACGCCAATTATTTCTCAGTGCAAATTCGGCACACCTGTTCTCGGTTTTTGTGCCTACTTGGGATTAGAGCGTAATTCTCGCAAATAATATAGGCAATTTTTGTGATCTGAGGCGCGATTCGGGCAAAATTTGATGCCGAATTCCGGTTTGAAATGATTATGGGTCAGGGAGAGGGTCACTCCGATCCCTAATTTTCCAAACACAGCAGGCGATCACAACCCCAATTCAAACCAACAAATTTTCTTAACCACCTGCCGATCGAAAATCGAAATTTTCGCCTCGTACTCCGGTAGATATTCACCATATTTAAAAAACAATGCGGTCACTTGTCTCGATACCATTTTATTCTGAAGCAAAATGCCAGCATACATTGCATGCCACATAATTACTCACTACGCGTAGCGCAGGTTACCGGGCGTATTAGCCCGAACATTTCATAAACCTGCTCGCGCCCTTGCTTGACCTTTGTTTCCTCAGGAACCTTGCTCAGTCGGCCGGATTCATTGGTCCGACACTTATTCGGAAAATCTCCCGAGAAAACAAAGTCCTGCGCAATCATCGCGGCAGTTCATGAAATGTCCGGATTAGTAAGATTTGGTATCGTTCTCGATCCCGCCCGTCTTTGCAATATCTTTTACCTTAAAGGGAAATTTCGATTGCCTTTCCTTTTTTGCTGGCCAGTTCAGCGATAGCAGAGGCGGCCGCAAGATCTTGCAAACCAACCCCGGTTCCATCAAATAGCGTGATTTCATCATCGTAAGTGCGCCCGGGATGATTGCCATTGATCACGTCACCAATCGGTATGATTTCATTTTTTGAGATCAAACCCGACTCGAGGGCATGTTGTGCCTCGCCGATGCTAACCGACTGAGCGATTTCGTCAGTAAAAATGCTTGCACCGGCAAACAGTTGTGGATCTATCTCTTGCTTACCCCTAGTGTCGGTTCCCATGCAGGCAACGTGGGTGCCGGGTTTAATCCATGGTTTCATTAACAATGGTTCGTGAGCAGAGGTAATGGTAATAATAACGTCAGCTGCGGCGCACAGTTGATCGCGCTCGGTCGCCTCAAATTTCAAACCTGCCTGTTTGGCTACTTTAGCGAGTGGGGGCAAGCCTTCGGGATGTAAATTCCAGGCAACGACTTTTTCGAAATCACGTTGCTCGAGCGCTGCCTTGAGTTGAAAACCGGATTGGTGACCTGCCCCAACCATTCCGAGAACTTTTGCATCGTCCCGGGCAAGGTGGGCGATCGAAACAGCGCTGGCAGCAGCGGTTCTGACTGCGGTCAGGTAGTTACCGCCCACCAGGGCCTTGAGTTGTCCAGTGTCCGCATCAAATAAAAACACCGTGGACTGATGATTGGGTAGCCCTTTAGAGGAATTGTTCGGCCAGTATCCCCCGGATTTGAGACCCAGTGATAGACTCTCGCGATCAAATCCGGATTTGAATCCGTAAAGCGCGTCCTGGTAACCAATCGCCTCTCGAATAACAGGGAAGTTACAGGCATCACCTTTGGCCATAGCAGCAAATACGTTTTCGACAGCAGTAAAGGCATCTTTGCGACTAAAGACCTCGCGGCAAACTTCTTCGGTGACAATGATCATCGTTTAAAGTGCCATACCACGGGCAGTCACCGGCCATAGACATTCAACCTTGTCATTACGAATACCAACGTACCAGTCGTAAATATTACATGTCGGGTCGCAATGGCCGGGAATTAATTTCAATTTATCATTCAATTTGAGCAGGTTATCCGGATCTGAAATGACGCCATGTTCGTCAGAGCACTTGATATATTCGATATCATTTCGGCCGAATATGGTTGGAAGCCCTGAGTCTAGGCTTTGAGCCTTCAGACCGGCGTCACAAATGGCTTTGTCGGCCCTGGTTTTAGACATGATCGAGGTCCAGATAAAAAGGCTGTTTTCGAATTCGGAAATATTGTGACCCTGATCGTCCAGCACGCGCTGGTAATCGGCATCCATAAACACATAGGACCCGCACTGCATTTCGTTGTAAACGCCTGACGCTCCTTCGAAATAGTAAGAACCGGTTCCTGCACCGCCGACGATATCGCATTCCAGACCCTGTTCGCTGAGCATTGCAACCGTATCGGTAACCATCTCGATTGCCGTTTCAATCTGTCCCTTGCGTTCTGTAAAGTCATGTACGTGTTGGGCGGCTCCCTGGTAAGCCTGGATGCCCGAGAATTTTAAACCATCGCTGGCATGAATTTTGTTGGCGATTTGAACAACGGGTTCGCCCCACTGCACACCACAGCGGCCCGCGCCACAATCGATTTCTACCAGGCATTCGATGGTGACACCGTGCCTGACTGCCGCCGCGGACAATGCGTCAACATTGCCGAGATCATCGACACAAACCAGGACGCGAGCCTTGTTGGCCAATTGCGCGAGGCGGTCTATTTTTTTCGGGTCAACCACCTGGTTTGAAACCAGCACATCCATTATGCCGCCCGCTACCAGGGCTTCGGCTTCCGAAACTTTTTGACAGCAAACACCGCAGGCGCCGCCATGCTCGATTTGGTAAAGTGCCATGTCAGCTGATTTGTGTGTCTTTGCATGCGCACGATGTCTGACGCCCGCTTGTTCCATAAAAGAGCGCATTACTTTCACGTTTTTCTCAAACGCATCCAGATCGACAATAAGTGCCGGAGTGGAAACATCGGCCAGGTCCATACCGGGTTCTGCCGGCACGTTCAGGCCGACGATCAGGGTTTCGGATTTATTGATTGGGTTCATATTAATCTCCATAAATGGTTATAACCAGGGAAGTTTTTTCAGATCTACGTTGCCGCCAGTCAGAATGACGCCGACTCGCTTACCCTCAAACAGGGGCTTGTTTTTTAATATTACAGCCAGTGGCACGCTGGACGAGGGTTCGATAACAATCTTCATGCGCTGCCAGCTGAGGTACATCGCATCGATTATTTCCGCTTCGCTGGCGAGAAGCACATCGCTGACATAGGTGGAAACAAAGTGCCAGGTTCGCGGGCGCAGACTGACTTTCAAGCCATCTGCGACGGTTTGCGGCGAGTCGTCTTCGATAATTTTTCCTGCCTTGAAGGATCGATAGGCGTCGTCGGCGGCGATTGGCTCGGCTGCGTAAATTCTGGTCTCGGGTGAAACCCTGGACAGGGTCAGACAAGTTCCGGAAATCATACCGCCACCTCCGATGGGGGCCACTATCGCGTCCAGCTCGCCGATATCTTCATGAAATTCAAGCGCGCAGGTCGCCTGTCCTGCAATCACACGGTGGTCGTTGTAGGGGTGAACAAAATCGGCCCCGGTCCGGGCAACCAGCTGTTCCAGCATCGTTTCGCGTGCGCTGGTCGATGGTTCGCATTCCATCACCACGCCACCATATCCCCGCACAGCCGCTTTTTTCGCCTCGGGAGCCGTGCGCGGCATGACGACGGTAGCATCGATGCCGCGGCGCCCTGCCGCATAGCTTAGCGATAACGCGTGATTGCCGGATGAGTGGGTTGCTACACCCCTGGAAGCATCGGTATCGGACAGCCCGAAAACTGCGTTCGAGGCGCCCCGGACCTTGAATACGCCGGCTTTCTGGAAATTCTCGCATTTAAAAAATAGCTCGGCGCCGCTCAGCTGATTTAAATATGTCGAAGTGAGTATCGGCGTGCGGCGGATGTACGGACCTATCCGTTCGCCCGCTTGCATAACATCGTCAAAATCCGGCAGGTACATATTAATCAACTCGCGAGTTACGGTAATACTCCTGTGCAGCAGCCACGCCAATTCCGAGCCGTATCGGATAACTGAGATCTTTCATGGCCATTTCAATAGTGGCTAGCCCGGATAAAGCCATCACCTCGGTCATCGAGCCCAGATGCCCGATACGAAAGGCCTTTCCCGCCATTTCGCCCAGCCCGACGCCGAAAGAGACTCCGTAGGCATTGTAGGCATGATTAACGAGCGCATCGCTGTCGAATCCTTGCGGCACGTAAATTGCGCTGACGCTGTCAGAGTAAAGTTCCGGATGCGTTGCACACAATTGCAATTCCCAGGCAATAATCGCCTTGCGAATTCCCTCGGCAATTCGGAAGTGTCGATTAAATACCCGCTCGAGACCTTCGTCAAGCAGCATGTCTACACTTGCCCGAAGTCCGTTAATCAATTGAATCGGCGGTGTATATGGATAACCGCCATTTTCGGTGGCATTTTTCATGTTGCGGAAATCAAAATAACACCGATGAAGCTGTGCCTGATGTGTTGCTTCGATCGCCTTTTGACTGACGGCAACTATCGCCATTCCGGTAGCCAGCATGAATCCTTTTTGTGAGCCTGCGACAGCCAGATCGATGCCCCACTCATCCATTCGAAAATCCATCGAAGCCAGGGAACTGACACAGTCGACATAAAGCATAGCCGGGTGGTTGCTTTGATTCATCGCATCGCGCACCGCCCCGATATCGCTACGCACACCGGTTGCGGTTTCATTGTGCGTGACCAACAGCGCCTTGATCTGGTGTTGCCTGTCAGCAGCCAGGCATTCGGCAAATCGGTCGGCAGGCGCGCCGCTGCCCCAGGCGCATTCTATAATTTCAACTTCGAGTCCATGGCGTTGGCACATGTCAATCCAGCGGTGGGAAAACATGCCGTAGCGTGCGACCAGCACTTTATCGCCGGGTGACAGGGTGTTGGTTAGAGAGGCTTCCCATCCGCCGGTGCCGCTGGCCGGGAAAATAAAAACCTCACCCGTGTCGGTTTTAAATATCTTCTTGAGATCTTGCAGCAGCGGCAGCAGTGTGTTTTTGAATTCGGGTGATCGATGATCGCTGGTCGGGATATTCATCGCGTGTCGCAATTGATCGGGGATGTTCGTCGGGCCGGGAATGAAGACCGGGTTTTGCTGGTGCATGGTGTTACCTGAGTCACGGGTTATAACTCAAAAGTATAACCAGTGTTCTAAACTAAAGCAATTTAATGGAATACTATTCCAATATAATAATGAAAATGATAAATTATTGAAATTAAATAATATATTATGCTTCTATTGAAATTAAATAATAGTAATGGAAAATTATTCTAAACCTACTTATAATCGATTGACAATTTCCCCGAGCAACCTGATGAATGAACAACCCACTCAACGTCGCCCCAGAGGAAGACCCAAGTCACAACAACCCGCAGCTTCCGTGGGCACCGTGCAGGCACTTGACCGTGGCCTGGGTATATTGCGTTGTCTTACCCGGGATGGTGGCGCGACCTTGACCGAGCTTGCTTTACAAGTTGGAATGCCACCGTCTACCGCCCACCGGATATTGGCGACCTTGCAGAATCATGACTTTGTCGAACTGAAGGCATCTACCCAGGAGTGGTCGATCGGTATCGAGGCCTTTCGGGTTGGCAGCGCTTACCTGGATCGTACCAACCTGGTCGACTCTGCCAGGCTAACCATGCATGGGCTTATCGAACAGACCGGTGAGACCGCGAACCTCGCAGTCGCCAATAATGGTGATGTCGTGTTTATCAGCCAGGTTGAGTCGCACAATCCAATCCGTGCCTTCTTTCGCCCGGGTACGAGAGGTTTTATGCACGCTTCAGGTATCGGCAAAGCGTTGTTGGCAAACTTACCGCAAACCGAGGTTGAAAGAATTCTACAGGAAAAAGGCTGTCCCCGATTTACCGATAAAACCATCACCTCTCCAACTCAATTATTTGTTGAGCTGGAAGAAATATTAAACCGGGGTTGGTCTCTAGATGATGAAGAGGGTTATTCGGGAATGCGATGTGTTGCCGCAGCGATTTACAATTCCTCCGGCGAAGCGATAGCAGGTATCTCGGTATCGGGACCTACTGCAAGATTCACCGATAATACCATTCCAGACATAGGACTTAAGGTAAAAAGGGCCGCGGACGAAATTACCCGGATCCTGGGTGGTCGGCTGTCTGCTTAGGATGCCTGGCGATAAAATTGCCCGGGAAACCAAAGTACAACTTCAGCAAGCTCCTGCAATCATTATTTTTGGTTATTTCGGTGCTGATTATCATCATCCTCGAATTTATAGGTAGATTACAGGCTGGACAAATAGGCACGAATTTCAGCGACTTCTGTTCTTTTGGTGATGACCTCGTTTTTAATGAAAATATCTCTAATTAGCTCAAGGTGTTGGTTGACAACCCGTCGCGCGCCCTCGCTATCACCGGTGATCACCCGTTCCGCCATGTCCTTGTGCTGGGCGTGTAATTTGCGGGCGTCGATGTCGTTTTGTTGCACCAGGCTCAAATTTTCTTCCACTTCGTTGAGTAACAGCGAATAGATATTCCTTATCATCAGCGACAAGGGTGCGTTGTGCGCGGCATCAGCGATCGCCAAATGAAGTTCGAGGTCGGCCTTTGCTTCCTGCTGCGGTTTCCTTCGCGCCACTATTTTCTGCAACTCATCCAGGCGTCGTCGAATGATGGTTTTGTCTTCGTCGGTGGCCCGCTCGGCTGCAAAAAATGCGGCGGAGCATTCCAGCGTTTGGCGTAGCTCGATGATTTGAAATTTGAGTTCGTGATGGCGCATCATCAGATCCAGTAAAGGATCCGAAAAACTCTTCTTGATCACATCGCAAACATAGTTGCCGCCGCCCTGCCTGGATAAGATCAGGCCCCTGGACTCAAGCACCGATAGCGCTTGTCGCAATGACGCTCGCGATACCACAAAATCTCGCGCCAGTTGTCGCTCGGGCGGCAGTGATTCGCCGGGCTTGAAAATACCTTCGACGATCATGGTTTCGAGTTTTTCGGTGATCGCCTCGCTAACCGATGTATTTTGAATTGGCTTGATCGACATACTCTTTTAAATTGGTCCTACCAATTTTGGTCTGACCACTGTAATATATCAGCGTCTATTAGTTTTGGCAAGCAAGGCCGGGGTTGGAATACAATTCAACGCGTATGACGATTAACAAACAACAACAGCTAAGCCGGTTATTTAGAAAGATTCTGGCGCAGGATTCGGTGATCGACCAGCCCACTTCGCTGGCTGCCTACGAATGCGATGGTTTAAGCGCGTACCGGCAACAACCGCTGCTGGTGTTACTGCCCGAAAATGTGGAGCAGGTCCAGCAGGTGATGCGTCTGTGCCATCAGCAGCGCTTGCCGGTGGTCAGCCGGGGCGCAGGTACCAGTCTCTCGGGCGGCGCTCTGCCGCACGCCGACGGCGTGGTCCTGAGTCTGGCTAAAATGAACCGGATTCTGGAAATCGACAGCCTGTCACGGCTGGCGGTGGTTGAACCGGGGGTGCGTAACCTGGCGATTTCCGAAGCCGTCAAGTCGAAAGGTCTATACTATGCGCCCGACCCATCCTCGCAGATTGCCTGTTCGATCGGTGGTAATGTCGCGGAGAATGCCGGTGGGGTTCATTGTCTGAAGTATGGCTTGACGCTGCATAACATTCTGGCGCTGAAACTGGTCAGTGCCGAGGGTGAGATCTTCGAGCTCGATCAGCGTTCGTTGCAGGTAAACGGCTATGATTTAATGCCGTTGCTGGTGGGTTCGGAAGGGATGCTTGGCATCGTGGTTGAAGTCACGGTCAAGTTGTTGCCAATTCCGCGTTGCGCGCAGGTCGTTATGGGGGTCTTCGATTCGGTCGAAAAGGCAGGAGATAGTGTCGCCGGGATTATCGCCGAAGGTATTATTCCGGCCGGCATTGAAATGATGGATAACCCGGCTATCCGTGCTGCTGAAGACTTTGTACACGCGGGGTACCCGGTCGAGGCGGCAGCGATATTGATTTGCGAGCTCGATGGCACCGAGGAAGAGGTGGGTGCCCAGATCGAGCGGGTCGACAAGATTCTAAAAAAGGGCGGGGCGGTCGAAACCCGACTCGCCCGCGATGAAGCCGAGCGCCTGTTAATCTGGTCGGGTCGCAAGGCGGCTTTCCCGGCTATCGGGCGAATATCTCCGGATTATTACTGCATCGACGGCACCATACCGCGCAAGTCGCTGTCCGCGGTGCTCGCGGGAGTACGCGCGCTCTCGGAAGAATACGGGTTGCGAGTGGCGAACGTGTTTCATGCCGGTGACGGCAACCTGCATCCCCTGATTCTCTATGACGCCAACAATGATGGCGAGCTCGAAAAAACCGAGGCGCTCGGAAGCAGGATCTTGCAACTGTGTATTCATTATGGCGGCACGATTACCGGTGAACACGGTGTCGGTATCGAAAAGCTCGGTGAAATGTGTTTACAATTCAACGAATCGGAGCGCAACCAGTTTCATGCGATTCGCGAGTGCTTCGATCCGTTGAAGATCCTGAATCCGGGCAAGGCGATCCCGACCCTGGCGCGCTGTGCCGAATTTAACGCGATGCACGTGCACGCCGGCAAAGTACCTTTCCCGGAGCTGGATCGATTTTAATGACTGGAATTTCTGATGTCGATATTGAGCCGGATCTCGCGACCCAGATAGCTTCGGTGGCCGCTACCGGCGGCGAAATCGAAATTATCGGTGGTGGTAGCAAGCGCTTTTACGGGCATTCGATCGAAGCTTTACCGATGGATGTTTCGGCCCATTGCGGGGTCATCGATTACGACCCCGCGGAACTCGTAATTACTCTACGCTCCGGCTGCCAACTGATCGAGGTCGAGGCCTTGCTGGCCCGGAACCGGCAGATGTTCGGTTTTGAACCGCCCCATTACGCAGCAGAGGCTACCATCGGCGGAATGGTGGCAACTGGCCTGGCCGGGCCACGTCGAGCATTTGCCGGCAGTATTCGTGATTTCGTTCTGGGTGTAAAAATCCTCGATGGACGCGGTGAAGCCATGCGGTTTGGCGGCCGCGTGATCAAGAATGTGGCGGGTTTCGATGTCTCGCGCCTGATGGTCGGTTCGCTCGGTACCCTGGGCGTAATTCTCGAAGCCTCGATCCGGGTCATACCCATGTATGAAACCGAAACCACGCTCGCCTTCGAACATCGCGCTGCGGATCAGCATATCGACTGGATCAATAAGCTGGGTTCCGAACCCTACCCGATTTCGGCATCGGCGTGGATCGATGGACGCAGCCTGCTGCGGTTGTCGGGTAGCGAGCAGGGCGTAAATCATGCGACCGGCGAACTTGGTGGAGATTCGGTGGAGTCTTGCTGGAGCGATTTGAAAGAGCAAACACATGATTTTTTCGATCCCGGTCAACCACTGGCCCGGGTTTCAATGCCGCCGGCGAGCCCAGACCTGCCCCTTGAGATACCGCAGTTGATCGAATGGGGTGGCGCGCAACGCTGGTTACCTGGCGATGTTGATATCGCAACACTGCATCATCAGGTCGAACCCCTGGGAGGCAGTGTTTGCGCGTTTCGGCGCCATGATGCCGATGTACCTGTGTTTCAACCATTACCGGCGGCGATGCTGAAATTGCAACGCAGCATCAAGTCCAGTTTCGACCCGGCCGGCATTTTCAATCCGGGCAGAATCTACCCCCAGCTGTAACTATGCAAACCAGGCTAGCACCAAAATTCCAGCAGGGGCGTGATGGCGATGCGATACAGACGATTCTGCGTAACTGCGTGCATTGTGGATTCTGTAACGCGACCTGCCCCACCTACCAGTTACTTGGCGATGAGCTCGATGGACCGCGCGGTCGAATCTACCAGATGAAGCAGTTTTTCGAGGGAGAGCCCGCCAACGCGGAAATGCTCAAGCACCTCGATCGTTGCCTGACCTGTCGCGCCTGCGAAACAACCTGTCCCTCCGGGGTCAACTACAGTCATTTACTCGAAATTGGTAAACCGCTCATTGAGCAGGAGTTACCGCGGCCGCGGCTGGATCGATTGCGGCGCTGGGGGATAGTGCGTTTTATTAACTCAGGGTGGCTGTTTGCGATGTCGATTCGTATCGGGCAGGCCCTCGCCTGGATGATGCCGGCTAAAATCAGGCAATCGATTCCCGCCAGGCAAAAACCGGTGGCTCGCATTAACGCACGACATCAACGCAAGGTGTTGATGCTCGCCGGCTGCGTACAACCGGCGCTGACCCCCAACACCAATGCCTGTGCCGGCAATCTCCTCAATAAACTGGGGATCGAAGTCATCGAGCTGCAACCGAAGCATTGCTGTGGCGCGGCGGCGCTTCACACTTCCGAAGCCGAATTTGGGATGCGACAGGCAAGACAGCTGATAGATCAATGGTGGCCTTGTATAGAGGCTGGCGTCGTGGCAATCCTGGCCACTGCAACGGGTTGCAGCGTAAATATCAGGGATTATGAACGCTTGTTCGCTGATGATCCTGCCTACGCAGATAAGGCTAGCAAGGTAAGTTCGCTGTTTCGCGACCTGATCGAGGTGGTCGAAGCAGAGAGCGCGGAAATTGAAATCTCGGTGCCTGATCCCTGTCGTGTTGCAGTACATACACCCTGTACCCTGCAGCATGGTCTCGGTCTGAACGGTCGGGTCGAAAAGTTGCTTGTCCGGGCTGGCTACCAAATATGTCGGGTTGAAGATGCGCATCTATGTTGTGGGTCGGCGGGAACCTATTCTGTATTGCAACCTGAGATCTCTGCACGATTACGGCAGGACAAGGTCGAGGCATTGTCGGCAGATCAACCTGAAATTATCGTGACCGCGAATATCGGCTGTCAGTTACACCTCGCGCAGGGAAACCGTATTCCGGTCGTGCATTGGGTAGAATTGCTGTAAAGGACCCATTTAATCATGAGGTTACGGGAAAACGACGGGTTGAATGCTCGAATTTTGAGTTTTCACTGTTCGGTAATGACGGCCGTCTAAGCTTTGACGCTTCCACGAGCAATTGATTATTTGCTTGAGGTAGGTTAGTTTACCTGGGTTCGCCTGGTTTTTGCCGGGCGCGCAGATACTAAAAAAAATGAGCAGACACCCACAATTCAAGAGCCCCCGAGGACACTTCCAATGAACAAGTTACGATATTTGATAAGTATCGGCCTGATGGCCGTGGCTGGCAGCGCGGTAGGTGCAGTTTGCCCCGCTATAACCGTCGCCAACATGCAGGGCGTTTCCGCCGGTGCATTCCCGCAACAGTACGACCTGGCAGAGTTCGAAAAGCTCGCCGGCTGCAAAATGAAATTTGCCGAAAATCCGGACATTGGCACAATGAATGACAGGATTCGCGGCAATCCAAAGCTGCCGCCGCTGGCCGAGCGTCTCCCTGCAGAGCCGCTGGTGGTTGCCCCTTACCATAGCATCGGCAAATACGGCGGCACCTTCGACATGATGTCGAACGCGACCGAAGCAGGTACCTCCGATTTCCTCGCGGTACGCCATGTCAACCTGGTGCGTTATTCCGACGATCTGGCCACCATCGTGCCGAACGTCGCCAAGGGCTGGGAATGGAACGACGATTACACCCAGCTGACCTTCTTCCTGCGCAAGGGCCACAAGTGGTCCGACGGTGCGCCGTTTGGCGCGCAAGACGTCAAGTACTGGTACGACAATCTTTCGCTGAACCCCAAGGTGTTCGAGAAGCCGAAAAACTACGTTCTGGTCGGTGGCGAGCGCATGACGGTCGACGTCCTCGATGCGAATACCGTTCGCTTTAACCTGCCAGCGCCGAAGCCCGGCCTGCTGGTGCATTTTGCCAACTCTTACGCGCAGGGTTTCCAGCCCAAGCACTTCCTCGGCAAGTGGGATCCGGATATGAACCCGGATGCCGACAAGATGGCGCAGGCTGCGGGTTTTAAAGACGGTCTCGAAGTATTGTCGAACTATTACGGTAACTCTGACTGGACCGATACCCCGACACCGATGCTGCGCAGCCCGGACAAGGCCGGCAATCTGCCCGCCGATACGGTGCCGACGCTCGAATCGCACATCCTGATCTCGGAGACTACCGAGGGTCGTCACCTGGTGGCAAATCCGTATTTCCATCAGGTTGATACCGCAGGCAACCAGCTGCCTTACGTCAGCGAGCAAGACGAAATTTTTGTCAACGAAGACGAAGTACGCCTGCTCAAGCTGGTTAATGCCGAGGCGGACTTCAAAGCGCAATCGCTGCAGTTGTCGACCGCTCCGCTGCTGCTCGAAAACCAGGAGAAGGGGAACTATACCATCCACCTGCGTCCCGAGATCACGGTAGCAGCTTTTGGCATCAACATGACGCATGAGAACCTGGAAAAACGCAAGGTTTTCGGCGATCTGCGTTTTCGCCAGGCGATGTCAGTCGCGATTAATCGCGATGAAATCAACGAGGCTGCGTTCTTCGGAATGGGCACGCCGAAACAGTTTATCGGATTTTCACCTGCGCCGGATTTTGTCGATTCCAAATGGGAACAACACTATGCCCAGTTTGATCCCAAGCTGGCGAACAAACTGCTCGATGATATGGGGCTGAAGGATCGTGACGGCGACGGCTTTCGGGAACTGCTCAATGGCGACAAACTGGTCATAAACCTGCAGTTCTCGGTGCAAGGCGTTGGCGCCGCACTGGTAGAACTGGTCGGTCAGCACTGGGGCGCTGTTGGTATTCAAACCACGGTCAAGGAAGTCACCCCGGATGAATTCCGTTCCGCGCAATCGTCCAACAAGCTCGATATCACCATGTGGCGCAAGAGTCAGCCGCTCGCCATTGTGCTCGGCACCAACCAGATGTGGGTGCCGCCGTATGATGATTACTTTACCCTGCGGACCAACATGCTGTGGGCCGAATGGGTTGATTCGAACGGCGCCAGCGGGGTTGAGCCGCCTGACTACGCGAAACAGATGATGGATGATATCACCGCGTTTCAGTCCACGCCTGTCGGCACCGACAAGTCCAATATGCTGGGTGCGCGCCTGGTCAAGAACATGACCGAGAACCTGTTGTTCATCGGTACGGTCCAGGTACCGGCGCCGATCTACCATCGCAACGAGGTGCAAAACTTCGTCGAGTACAAAACCCACTCGTTCGAATACTATCGTTCCTATCCGTACCGCCCCACGCAATGGTGGCTGGACGAGTAAGATCGTTTATTTGACAATAAATATGGGCTGCGGGCTATCCTGCCCGCAGCCTTAATAACAAAAGCTACTTTTGGGCTGAATAACCAAAAGAGGGATACCCAGGGGCGCAAGCGACACCAATGTATCAATTCGTTCAGTTCGCCGCCACGCGCGCTATGCTCGCGGTCATCACACTGATAATGGTTTCGTTCATCGTTTTCAGTCTGATGGAATTGGTGCCGGGAGACTGCGCCGAACGCTACCTCGCATTTAAAAACACGCAGGGCAGCCAGATATCGGTGGCCGACATCGATGCCGAGCGTGTCCGGCTCGGGCTGGACAAGCCTTATATCATTCGCTGGGGCAAGTGGATTGTTAACGCCTTCCAGGGAGAGTATGGCGATAGCTGTATCCTGCGGGTCAATATTGCACAATTATTGGGGGAAAAGTTCTGGATCAGCCTGGTGATCTGCCTGACCTCGTTGCTGGTCGCTTATCTGATCGCAATTCCGGTCGGGATTATCTCCGCCACCTCAAAGAGTGCCGTGGTCAACAACAGCCTGCGCTTCGTCAGCTATCTCGGACTGGCGATGCCGAACTTCCTGCTGGCGTTGATGATCATGCTGTTTTCGACCATGGTTTTCGGCGATAGCCTGACCGGGTTGTTTTCCAAGGAGTTTCGCGATGCCGCCTGGTCTTTCGAACGGGTCAAGGATTTCCTGTCGCGTGCCTGGTTACCCATATTTATCCTCGGCTGGTCGGCAACCGCGTTTGCGATTCAGACCGTGCGCGCGCTGATGTCTGATGAAGTGGGTAAATTGTATGTACTGGCCGCAGCGGCACGCGGCGTTACCGGGCGCAGATTGTTGTGGCGCTATCCGGCGCGGCACTCCCTCGGGCCGATTATCAACTCGCTCGGCTTTGATCTGAATCGAATCTTCAACGAGTTGCCGATCGTGGCGTTGATTTTGACCCTCACCGAAGCGGGAGCGCTGTTGATTGAGGCCCTGGCCCGCTCCAACGACCAGCAGTTGGCGGGCGCGATCATTTTCTTGCTGACCGCCAGTATCGTCGGCATCAATTTTGTTACCGATATCATACTGGCGCTGACCGATCCGCGGGTTCGCCGCAGTATCCTGGGATAAGCGAGATGACAGATACGACAGCCGTTGAAGAAACCGACACCAATGTAGACCAGAGTCGCAAGGAAGCCTATTTTACCGCCGGCCAGGGGCAACTAATCTGGACCCGGTTTAAAAAGCAACGCGCCGCCATGATCGGTGCCGGAGTATTGGTATGGCTGATCCTGTCCGGGTTGTTTGCCCCTTTTCTGACCCCCTACGATCCAACCATCCAGGGCCGCAATGCCGATTATCAAAACGGCGCGCCGCAAATCCCGAAGTTCTGGGACGAAAACGGCTTTTCCTTCCGACCCTTTATATACACCTATGAAAGATCCCGCTCGATCGAAACCAATTTCCGCTGGGTGAGCAAGGTCAACCGCGACCAGCGCCGCTACGTCGTGTTGTTTCCGGAAGGGGACAAGTACAAGTTGTTTGGGATGACTTTCAA
>CAZAVY010000013.1:0-42192 GCA_964488685.1 uncultured Gammaproteobacteria bacterium | reverse complement strand
GTTCATCCAATCCCTGCTTACAGTACTGGGCATGATTGCCATGATCCTGATCCACGCGGTGGCCTTTACTGCACGTCTCGTGGGCGGCACTGCACGCCAACTCAGCAACATACTGGTCAGCCTTTATGACTTGTTTATCATGCTGCCGCTCGGTATCGAGCGCATGGTTGCGAGCACCATCAAGCGCAGGCATAAACCCGATGCAGCTGAAGAATTAAGCGACATCTATATGGAGGAACGGCCGTGAAAAAATTTACCCTATTAACCCTGTTAACGCTTGGCCTCGCGGCCTGTAGCGAACCCCAGTCCAGGGCGCGGGCGGTTTACCTGCTGTTGGATACCTCCGGCACCTATGCCGCGGAAATGGGCAAGGCGCAGAAAATCATGAACTACCTGCTGGCAACGCTCGACAGCGGTGACTCGATCGCAATCGCCCGGATCGACAGCGGTAGCTTCAGTGAGAAAGACATCATAGCGCGGATGACATTTGATGACCGGCCGAGTACCGCCAACCAACAAAAACGCCTGTTCAAGAAAAAGATTGACGCGTTTGTTGCCAACACCCGCCGCGGTAGTCGTCACACCGATATCACCGGCGGCATGTTACAGGCCAGTGAATACCTGGAGGAGACCGGCGCCGGAGAAAAATACGTGTTGATTTTTTCGGACCTCGAAGAGGATTTACAGAAAGGCCATATCCGCGACTTTCCGATCTCGCTGCCCGGCATCCACGTGGTTGCCCTCAACGTCACCAAGTTGAGTAGCGATAATATCGATCCGCGTGACTACATGAATCGCCTGGATCTTTGGGAAAAACGTGTCTACAAGGCCGGCGGCACCTGGGATGTGATTAACGATCTGGAACGTATGGATCGTCTGATCGCGCAACGCTAGGACTTCCTCGATTGGCCCGTTCGGACTGCTCTGATACGAGCCTCTTGTTTCCCCCGCTTCGGCGGGGGTTTTTTGGGGTCTCACCCGTCTCGCAGTTACTTAAGCAATTAACCCCGTGATATTCGCCCTGGGCGCGAGAGGTCGGGTGATCGGGGGAAGTTTTTGCGAAGTAAACCGCAGGCGGCGCAGCCGCCGAGGCATTCACGAAAACTTCCCCCGATCATCCGACCGTAGTCGGACTCTTGATGCATCCGTGTTTTGCTATGCCCTGGCTAGAGTTTTGGCTTAAATTAAGTGCCATTCGGGTCACACCCCTACTAACCTTTGTTCTGGCTTTGTTCTGGCTTTGCGCCGTTCACAGCACTATAGTATTGGGGAATCATTGATCCATAATTTGGAATTATTTAACCAAACTATTGTCTTTAATTTGATGAAAACAACGATAATTACCCTTAAGCTGGTGATGGTGCTGGTTTTACAACCCGTGGCGGCGTCAATCGTAATCCCGATAGCAGATGTGAATTACGCTTTCGCCGGTGAAACCAACGAGGCCGGTTACTGCCCCCGGAAGGTTGTAACTGGTTGTAATCACATGGAGATCTGCTTCATCGTCGGCCATTTTAGTTGCGATATGGAAGTTGGAACCATGCCTTTCCTGGAAGCTTCCGGCAAAACAGCGACAGCCACCGATCGACTATCGAATGCCGGCAATTATTATTTTTCTTTTGTTTCGGGACCCCCTCTCAGACCACCCAGATATTCCTGATTTCTATCCTGTTCACTCGAATTGAAACCGGGATTTTTTTATTTATCTGGAGATTAAACATGTATGCAAAAAAATGCGGCAAACTTGCGTCTACGCAGGCTATAGCAGCAGAGCGGGTGGCAGGGAAAGTTGACCGGTCACGCCGAAAATTCGTACAGGGAGTCGTGGCCGGCGGCGCCCTGATGTCAGCGGGCCTGGGTTATTCGCAGATGACGAAAGCGGCCTATCGGCAACCTCAAATTCTGTCGGGCAATCATTTCTCGCTGGCCTTTGACTACAAGCGGGTAAATTTTACCGGTGCAAATCGAGTCGCGACCGTAATCAATGATAGCCTGCCGGCACCCGTATTGCGCTGGAAACAAGGCCAACGGGTCAGGCTCGACGTCACCAATAACATGGCGGTTGATACCTCAATCCACTGGCATGGGTTAATCCTGCCGAGCGCCATGGATGGCGTACCCGGTATAAGCGATAATTTCCCCGGCATAAAACCAGGCGAAACCTTCCGCTACCAATTTGACGTTAACCAAAGCGGTACCTACTGGTATCACAGCCATTCCGGTTTCCAGGAACAAACCGGTGCCTATGGTGCGATTATTATTGACCCCATCGAACCGGCTCCTTTCAGCTATGAACGCGAATACGTCGTCGTGCTGTCAGACTGGTCAGACGAGGATCCTGATGATATCTACGCAAAACTGAAGAAAATGAGTCATTACTACAATCGGCGAGAGCGCACCGCTGGCGATTTGTTGAACGAGATACAAAAGAACGGTCTGAGCCGAACCTGGAATGACCGGGAAATGTGGAATGACATGCGTATGAGTGATCGGGATATCTCGGATGTTACCGGTGCTACCTATACCTTCCTCATGAACGGGAATACACCGGCCGAAAACTGGACCGGAACTTTTAAAAAGGGTGAACGCCTGTTACTCAGAATTATCAATGCCTCGGCAATGACGCTGTTCGACCTGCGGATTCCAGGTTTAAAAATGACCGTAGTCGCCGCAGATGGGCAGTATGTCAGCCCTGTTTCGGTAGACGAATTTCGCATCGGCGTTGCGGAAACCTACGATGTTTTGATAACACCCGATAACGATATGGCTTATTCGATATTTGCGCAGGCGATCGATCGCTCCGGCTATGCTGTTGGTCGATTAACTTCCGATCTTTCGCTAATGGCTGACCTGCCAGCGGTTGACGACGCTCCGATTCTGACCCATGGCGACATGGGGATGGGTGGTATGGACCACAGCAATATGGATCACGGTAATATGGACCAGGAAATGATGGCCAATATGGCAACAGGCATTAAGCATGCCGATACCGAATACGGACCCCAAATCGACATGCTCGCCGAGAGTCCTCAGTACCGACTCGATGATCCCGGCGTAGGCTTGCGTAACAATGGTAGAACCGTACTGACCTACGCCGATCTTCACAATCTTGATCCCACCCCTGATCCCAGAGATCCCGAACGCGAAATCGAATTACACCTGAACGGCAATATGCGCCGCTACATGTGGTCGATCAACGGTATAAAATTTGCCGACGCCGAACCACTGATGATGAAATACGGGGAGCGGCTTCGCATCACACTGGTGAACGACACCATGATGAATCATCCAATGCACTTACACGGTGTCTGGAGCGACCTGGAAACCGGTGACGATAAATTCATACCCAGAAAGCATACCGTGATTGTCCAACCGGGCTCCAAAATCAGTTACCGGGTGAGCGCCGATGCCATGGGTGGCTGGGCCTACCATTGCCATCTTCAATATCATATGCCGGGAATGTTCCGCAAGGTCGTGATCGCATGAACCAGATCAACCTGGGGCGGGTTATGGCAATTTGTTTGGCGATACTGGCGAGCAATGCCTACGCAACAATGGAAGATGATCCGGTGTTGTATATGTTCAAAGCTGATCAGTTCGAAGCCAGGGATACCGATGATGGCAGCGTAACCGCATGGGAAGGTCATCTCTGGATCGGCAAGGATCTCAACAAACTGTGGATTAAATCGGAGGGCGAACACTCCAGTGAAGGTACCGAAAGTGCAGAGCTTCAACTGCTGTACAGTCGAGCGATCGATTCGAACTGGGATCTTCAGCTGGGGATTCGCCACGATTCGGATCCCGATCCGGAGCGCAACTGGGCGGTAGTCGGATTTAGCGGTGTAGCCCCTTACTGGTTTGAAATTGAAACTGTGCTCTTTGTTGAAGAAGACGGGCAGGTAAATCTACGATTCGAGGCTGAGTACGAATTAATGCTCACTCAAAAATGGGTTCTGTCCCCCGAGATCGAGATTAACTGGTTTAGCGATGACGATGACGAACTCGGGATCGGTGCCGGCTTCGCGGATTTCGAAGCCGGGATACGGTTGCGTTATGAAATCAGTCGCGAGTTCGCAACTTATATCGGCATCAACCACGAACGACTTCTCGGAGATACCAGGGACATGGCAAGGGCAGACGATGAAGGTTCCAGCGAAACACAGTTAGTGGCAGGCCTGCGATTCTGGTTTTAGTTATTCCTGAATTTTCTTTTTTAAAGGTGCAAAAAAGAGTCGTGAGTTTGTCATCAACATGATGCCATGGGCGCTCAAAGATGCCAACAATGTCAGCAGAGCGCACCGGCCGGCATCTTCAGCGTCGAATCGGCTATTCCACGGTAACTGATTTCGCCAGGTTACGCGGTTGGTCGACATCGGTACCCCGCAGCACCGCAACGTGATAGCTCAACATTTGCAGTGGGATCACCGACAGAATCGGGGTGATGTACCGGGTATCGCAATCCATTTCGACAACCACGTCGTCGGTATCTGTTTCGAGATTGGTACCGCGATGGGCAAACACGTATAGCTTGCCGCCGCGCGCTTTTACTTCCTGCATATTGGAATGCAGTTTGCTGAGCAAATCGTCATTTGGCGCGACCACGACAACCGGCATTTCGGCATCGACCAGCGCCAGGGGACCGTGCTTGAGCTCACCCGCCGGGTAAGCTTCGGCGTGGATGTATGAAATCTCCTTGAGTTTTAGCGCGCCTTCCATTGCGATCGGGTAATGCTCACCACGACCGAGAAACAAGGCATGTTGTTTGTCGACAAAGTCCTCCGCGATGATTTCAATCTCCGCTTCCAGTTTGAGTACATTCTCGATTTGTGTCGGCAGCGAAATCAATTCCGCCATAATTGCGCTCAAGCTATTGTCATCAAGCCGGTTTTGGCGCTTCCCCAGCGAGGCTACCAGCAACAACACCGCGACTAGCTGAGTGGAGAAGGCCTTGGTTGTCGCAACCCCGATTTCGGGTCCGGCACGGGTCATTAGCACCAGCTCGGATTCGCGTACCAGCGATGACTCGGGCACATTACAAATGCTTAAGGTGGCGCAGTAATTGGAGGATGTCAGACTGCGCAATGCAGACAGCGTATCAGCGGTTTCACCCGACTGCGACAGGGTGACAAACAGGGTATTAACCGGCACCACCGATTTTCGATATCTAAACTCGCTCGCCACTTCGACCTGGCAAGGCAGATCCAGAATCGACTCGATCCAATACCTGGCCACCATGCCGGCGAGATAGCTTGTGCCACAGGCGATGATCTGGATGTTTTCAACCCGTTCGAAAACCTCTTGAGCGTTGAAGCCGAAAACGTTGTCGAGCACGGCCTTATCGCTGATTCGCCCTTCCAGACATTCGGCGACGGCTCGCCCCTGCTCGTGAATTTCCTTTTGCATGTAGTGGCGGTAGGACCCCTTATTGGCCGCATCGCTATTCAATTCACTGACAAAAATATCGGGTTCCTTGGCCTCGCCGTTTGCATCGTAAATCTGGTACTCTTTATTATTGAGCACCACGTAGTCACCTTCTTCGAGGTATACGAATCGATTGGTAACCGGTAGCAACGCGGAGACATCGGAGGCGACGAAGTTTTCCTTGATGCCGATTCCAACTACCAGCGGGTTGCCGCGCCGACAGGCAACCAGAGTCTGTGGATCATCGACCGCGATTATGCCGAGAGCGAATGCTCCCTCAAGTTCATCAACCGCCTTTTGCACGGCGCTGAATAAATCGCCGGTAAACAAACTGTCAATCAGGTGCGCGACGACTTCGGTGTCGGTTTCCGAGCTGAACTGGTAACCTGCTTTAAGCAGGCGTTCGCGGATTTCCTTGTAATTTTCAATAATGCCATTGTGTACGATCGCGATTCGATCGTTGGAAAAATGCGGATGCGCATTGTTTTCAGAAGGCTCGCCGTGGGTGGCCCAACGCGTGTGCGCGATACCGATGTGCCCCGGTTGTTCCCCGGGTAGCCTGGATTCAAGTTCCCTGACCTTGCCGAGCGCACGAAATCGTTCCAGTTTTCGATTATCGATCAGCGCGATACCGGCAGAATCATAGCCACGGTACTCGAGGCGATACAAACCCTCGATCAGTATCGAACTTACATCGCGCTGCGCCAGAGCGCCCACTATTCCACACATCAGTTAATTATTCCCTGCTTGCTTTAACGGTTTGGACCAGGTATCGATTGTAATCTGTTTCGCACGCGAAACTGTGAGCTTGTCCGCAGGGACATTTTTAGTAATAGTAGAACCCGCGCCGATGGTTGCATTACGCGCTACGGTTACCGGCGCCACCAACTGCGTATCTGAGCCGATAAATACCCCGTCTTCGATGATTGTTTTAAATTTGTTAACACCATCGTAATTGCAGGTGATTGTGCCGGCCCCTATATTTACCTTGCTACCCATCTCGGTGTCACCGATATAACTTAAATGACTGAGCTTGCTGCTGTTGCCGATACGAGATTTCTTGACCTCGACAAAGTTACCGATTTTGACTTCATCATCACACCGGGTGCCGGGACGAATGCGCGCAAACGGACCGATGCTGACATGGCGCCCGATGACTGCTTCATCGATCGATGTCATGGGTTTGATTTCACTGTCTGAGGCAATGCTGCTGTTTCGAATCACGCAGTTAGCGCCGATGCGCACATTATCACCAAGGGTAACTTCACCTTCGAAAATGCAATTGATATCGATTTCAACATCCTGCCCGGCAATGAGTTTACCACGAATATCGATACGCATCGGATCGTATAATTTAACACCCTGCGTCATTAAAGCGCTGGCCTGCTGTGCGCGATACCGTGTCTCTACCGCTGCCAGCTGCTGCTGATTGTTGATGCCGCTAACCTCATTCGCATTTTCGCAGACTATCGCCGCTACCGATTCACCATTGGAAACGGCGATACCGACGATGTCGGTCAGGTAAAATTCACTCTGGGCATTGGTATTGTCAATCGACATTACCAATTCACGTAGACGAGCCCCTTTGATGTATAGAATTCCGGAGTTGCATTCCTTTATTTCAGATTGCGCGGGACTGGTATCCTTGTGCTCGACTATGGCAGTAACATTGTGCTTCTCCGACCTGACGATGCGGCCATAACCAAATGCATTTTCGGGAATGAAACTCAATATGCACACCTGGGCATCGCCGCCTTGCTCAATCAACCGGAGCATGGTTTCAGCGCGGATCAACGGGACATCCCCGACCAGCACCATCACATCATTGCCCGTTTTTATGGTATCGAGACATTGTTGTAAAGCGTGGCCGGTACCCAGTTGCCGGTTCTGTTCGACGAATATCAATTCCTGTCCCTGCATGAGGTTCCGTACCCGTTCGGCACCATGGCCGACAACGACGATAATCTGATCGGGTTCGAGCGCACGCCCGGCATCGACGACATGCTGCAATAGTGTTTTGCCAGCCAGTTCGTGGATAACCTTGGGCCGCGCGGATTTCATACGCGTTCCCTGACCAGCAGCGAGAATGACGACACTCAGTGACATAGGCGAATAATAAAGGAAAACCAGGCAATAACTGTAAAGCAGCGCACATTTTTTGTCACTACTGGCGCACTGCTTGGGCAAAGAGTGGTAACGGGTGGGGATTTTATAATAATTACCTTAATGGTGTTGGGAGATCCCGGATAACCGCTGGCGCAGTTTCCGGGATGAAAAGGAAATAAAAACGGGCATCAGCTCGTTTTTATTTCCTTCTCAGTTTTTTGATGGCGCCGATTTGGGCCGCAGCCGCGAGAAGTTCGGCCTTGGCCTTGGCGATATCGAGATCACCCTGTTGGTCGGCGAGCGCATCTTCGGCGCGTTTTTTGGCTTCTATCGCGGCCGCCTCATCGAGGTCATCGGCGCGGATTGCGGTGTCTGAAAGAACCGTAACCAGGTGCGGCTGAACTTCCAGAATACCGCCCGATATGAAGAAAAACTCTTCCTTGCCGTCACCCATGTCGAGTCGAACTTCACCCGGTTTCAACGGTGATATCAGCGGGGTGTGACGTGGCGCAATACCCAACTCGCCCATCACTGCCGGTGCGTAAACCATGTAAGCCTCGCCGGAAAAAATTTGCTCTTCGGTACTGACGATTTCTACGCGGATGGTATTAGCCATAGCGATACCTTACAGGGCCTTGGCTTTTTCGGCGACTTCTTCGATGCCGCCAATCATGTAAAACGCCTGTTCCGGGTACTGGTCCATTTCGCCTTCGAGTATCTGCTTGAAGCTCGAAATGGTGTCCTTGACCGATACGAACTTGCCGGGTGAACCGGTGAACACTTCGGCCACAAAAAACGGTTGCGACAGGAATCGCTGGATCTTGCGTGCGCGGCTCACCGCGAGCTTGTCTTCTTCGGAAAGCTCGTCCATACCGAGGATTGCGATGATGTCCTTGAGTTCCTTGTATCGTTGCAAGATACCCTGCACGGCCCGTGCGGTATCGTAGTGTTCGCTACCGACCACGGTCGGATCGAGGATACGCGAGGTCGAATCCAGTGGATCGACCGCGGGATAAATACCCAGTTCGGCAACCTGGCGAGATAAAACCAGGGTCGCGTCCAGGTGTGCAAAAGTGGTTGCCGGTGACGGGTCGGTCAAATCGTCCGCCGGTACGTAAACCGCCTGGAAAGAAGTGATCGAGCCTGTTTTGGTCGAGGTGATGCGTTCCTGCAGCGCACCCATCTCTTCCGCCAGGGTCGGCTGGTAACCTACCGCCGAGGGCATCCGCCCCAGTAGTGCCGATACTTCAGTGCCGGCCAGTGTGTAACGATAAATATTGTCGATGAACATCAGTACGTCACGACCTTCGTCGCGGAAGTGTTCCGCCATGGTCAGCCCCGACAGCGCTACGCGCAACCGGTTTCCGGGAGGCTCGTTCATCTGCCCGTATACCAGCGATACCTTGTCGATAACGCCGCCTTCGGTCATTTCATGGTAAAAATCATTGCCTTCGCGAGTCCTTTCACCGACACCGGCGAAAACCGAGAAGCCCGAGTGCTCGACCGCGATGTTACGAATCAATTCCATCAGGGTTACGGTCTTACCCACCCCCGCGCCGCCGAACAGGCCAATTTTACCCCCCTTGACGATGGGCATGATCAGGTCGATTACCTTGATGCCGGTTTCGAGGATTTCAGTGGTGATCGCCTGTTCGTCGTAGGTCGGCGGTGTACGGTGAATCGGCATGCGTTGTTCTTCGCCAATCGGGCCCTTTTCATCGATCGGGCTACCGAGAACATCCATGATGCGTCCCAGGGTCTTTTGACCGACCGGAACCGTAATCGGTTGCCCGGTATTACTGACTTCGAGTCCACGACGCAAACCTTCGGAGGCACCCATGGCGATGGTCCGTACGATACCGTCACCGAGCTGTTGCTGGACTTCCAGCGTCAAGCCTTCGGCTTCAGCGATCAAAAGCGCATCGTATACCCTGGGAACAGCGTCTCGGGGAAATTCTACGTCGACGACCGCGCCGATTACTTCCACGACATTACCTGTGCTCATCTGTTAATCCTCTGTTCAATCAAATTCGTATTGCTTCGCATAAATCATCCTGACTAAGCAGGGTAATGAAAAACAAAACCACGGGTATTGTTTTTCTTCATTTAAACTGCCGCCGCACCGCTGACGATTTCGCTGATTTCCTGGGTAATGCTGGCCTGGCGTTCACGGTTGTAAATGAGTTGTAGCTCATCGATCATCGAACCGGCGTTATCGGTCGCATTCTTCATCGCGATCATGCGCGCCGCCATTTCGCAAGCTACATTTTCGACCACCCCCTGGTAAACCAGCGATTCGATATAACGATCCAGTACATAGTCGAGCACTTCCTTTGATCCCGGCTCGTAAATGTAATCCCAGTGGTGGCTGAGTTCGGTATCTTCGGAGGGCGTTACCGGCACCAGTCGGGTGACGGTCGGTTCCTGGGTCATGGTATTGACGAATTTATTGCTGATCAGGTAGATCTCGTTGAGATCGCCATCGGCATAGCTTTTTAACAACACCTGTACCGGGCCTATCATCTGAGCCATCTCGGGGCGGTCGCCGATCTGACTGATTTCGGCAACGACCCTGGCGCCAATTCGTTTAAAGAACCCCAGGGCCTTGGTTCCGAAGGTGACGACTTCGATTTTGATATTCTTCCGGTCGAGTTCATCGATATGATTCAACGCCTTCTTGAACAGGTTGGTGTTGAGGCCACCGCAGAGGCCGCGATCGGTAGATACCGCGATGATACCGACGCGTTTAACCGGTGTTCCAATCAAAAAAGGATGCTTGTACTCGGGGTGCGAACTCGCCACGTGGCTAACCACGGAAGCGATTCGTTGCGCGTAGGGGCGGGTGGCAAACATCTGGTCCTGGGCACGGCGCATCTTGCTCGCCGCCACCATTTCCATCGCCGCGGTGATCTTTTGAGTATTTTTAACACTCCGGATCTTGGTCTTTATCTCTTTGCCACCCGCCATTGCCCGAGCCTCTTAGTAAACGCCGTTGGCTTTGAAATCTTCGATTGCGGCTGCGATTTCAGCGGCAACTTCGTCGTTATATTCGCCGGACTCGTTGATTTTATCGAGTAGAGCACCATTATTGGAACGAATGTGCGCCAGCATCGCGTCTTCGAAAACTACAATTTTTTTAACATCGACATCGTCGAGGTAACCCTCGTTCGCCGCGTACAGGGAAACCCCCATTTCGGCAATGCTCAACGGCGCATACTGGCGTTGTTTCATCAGCTCGGTGACACGTTGACCACGCTCCAATTGCTTGCGCGTGGCTTCGTCGAGGTCGGAAGCAAACTGCGAAAATGCAGCAAGTTCACGATACTGTGCGAGCGCGAGACGAATGCCGCCGCCGAGTTTCTTGATGATCGGGGTCTGCGCTGCGCCGCCGACACGGGATACCGACAGACCGGCGTTGATCGCGGGTCGGATACCGGCGTTGAACAGATCCGATTCGAGAAAGATCTGACCGTCGGTGATCGAAATAACATTGGTCGGTACGAAAGCCGAGACGTCACCGCCCTGGGTTTCGATAATCGGCATTGCGGTCAGCGATCCGGTTTTTCCCTTGATCTTGCCGCCGGTGATCTTTTCGACATAATCGGCGTTGATGCGTGCCGCGCGTTCCAGCAGGCGCGAGTGCAGGTAGAAAACATCGCCCGGGTAGGCTTCGCGTCCCGGTGGACGACGCAGCAGTAGCGATACCTGGCGATAAGCCCAGGCCTGCTTGGTCAAATCGTCGTAGATGATCAACGCGTCTTCGCCCTTGTCGCGGAAGTATTCACCCATGGTGCAACCCGCATAAGGTGCAATGTACTGCAGCGCAGCCGAATCGGAAGCATTCGCCGCGACCACGATGGTGTGTTCCATCGCATCGAACTCTTCGAGCTTGCGCACCACGTTGGCGATGGTCGAAGCCTTCTGTCCGATACCAACGTAAATACATTTAATGCCGGTGCCTTTCTGGTTGATGATAGCGTCGATCGCGACCGCGGATTTACCCGTCTGCCGGTCGCCGATAATCAATTCGCGTTGACCGCGACCGATCGGTACCATCGCATCGATGGACTTGAGCCCGGTTTGCACCGGTTGCGAAACCGACTGGCGCGCGATGACGCCGGGTGCAATTGCTTCGATCGGAGAAAATTTCGTGGACTTGATCTGGCCCTTGCCGTCGATCGCTTCGCCGAGGGAATTCACCACACGGCCCAGCATCTGCTCGCCCACCGGTACTTCGAGGATACGCCCGGTACACTTGACGGTGTCTCCTTCCGAGATATGTCCGTAGGAACCGAGGATTACAGCGCCCACCGAATCACGCTCCAGGTTGAGCGCCATACCGTAGGTATTGCCCGGAAATTCGACCATCTCGCCCGACATGACCTCGGCAAGCCCGTGGATCCGTGCAATACCGTCCATCAGGCTGACAACGGTACCTTCTGTTCTCGCCTCGGCCGCACTTTCAAAGTTCTTGATGCGATCTTTAATGAGTTCGCTAATTTCTGACGGATTAAGTTGCATCGCGTGTTATCCCGTAATCGTAAAAAAATCTGTTATTTATTGAGCGCAATGGTCAATTTATCCAAGCGCCCGCTGGCCGAACCATCGATAACCAGGTCACCCGCGGTGATGATCGCTCCCGCGATCAGACTGGCGTCTATTTCGGTCGAGATACTGACTTTCTTGCCCAGTCTTTTGGCCATGCTGGAAGCAATTTTTTGCTGCTGTTTAGGGCTGAGCTCCATCGCACTTCTAACCTTTACTTCGATCTTGCCTTCAGCTTCCTGCTTCAAAGTGGCAAAGGCTGTCGCAATCGCAGGCAAGGCCGCGAGCCGTCCGTTTTCAGCCAGCAACGCTATCAGGTTGCGAAAGTCGGCGTCGGCATCAACGCCCGCAGCTGAAACCACCGACACAAACAATTCACTTAACTGCTTCGCGAGTATTGCCGGTTGCACGATGGTGGCCTGCATATTTGAATCGGAGGCAATCAAGGCCGCCACAGACAGGTTATCCTGCCATTGTTGCAATTTGCCTTCATCCGATGCCAGTTCGAAAATTGCCCTGGCGTAGGGTCGGGCCGCGGTTTCAAAATCAGCCATGTTCTAAAGCCTAAATCTGGGTAACCAGTTCATCGAGCACCGTCGCATGCGCCTTGGCGTCGACTTCACGCTTCAGGATTTGCTCGGCACCGGCAAGCGCAATCGAGGAAACCTCTTTGCGCAGCTGTTCACGTGCTGAATTGATTTGCTGGTCGATATCGGCACTAGCCGTAACTTTGATCTTGTCGGCTTCATCGCAGGCAGCGCCCTTGGCTTCATCAACAATTTCATTGGCGCGTTTCTGCGCCTGGTTGATAATTTCCTGGGCTTGCTGCTTGGCGTCGTTCAGGCTAACGGTGACCTTTGTCTGCGCATCTTCCAGATCCTGCTGGCCGCGTTGCGCGGCGGCGAGCCCCTCGGAAATTTTGCTGTTGCGCTGTTCCAGAATTGCCATCAATGGTGGCCATATATATTTCATGCAGATCCAGACAAACACGAGAAACGTGATTGATTGCCCTATCAGAGTTGCATTGAAATTCATATTGCTGTCCTCGTTCCTATTGGTTCATTTTCCCGGCTTCAGGCAACCGCGAACATCACGTACATCGCCAGACCAACCGCGATCATCGGAATCGCATCGACCAGGCCCATCATGATGAAGAACTGGGTACGCAGCAATGGGATCAGTTCGGGCTGGCGCGCAGCACCTTCGAGAAAACGACCGCCAAGAACACCGATGCCCACAGCCGCACCGAGTGCGCCCAGGCCCATCATTAACGCGGCAGCGATATATAGCAAAGCTGATTCCATGATTATCTCCTAAATATTATAGAGTGTGTTGTTAGTAATTGATGATTTGTAATTAATGATTTGTAATTGAATGATCTGTTTGCGAAGCCATATCCAGATATACAATGGTCAGCGTCATAAAAATAAACGCTTGCAAGGTAATGATCAGAACATGAAAAAGCGCCCAACCCAGGTGCAAAAATCCACCTACTATGCCCAGTGTCCAACCGCCGCTGTACATTAGAGCAATCAAAATGAAAATCATTTCACCCGCATAGAGGTTACCGAACAAACGCAAGGCCAGTGATACGGGTTTTGCAATTAGTGTGACGCCTTCCAGAACGAGGTTGATCGGCATCATGAACTTGGGAAACGGATGGAAGGCCAGTTCAGCAAAGAATCCGCCGGGGCCTTTTATTTTAATACTGTAATAGATTACCAACGCGAATATTGACAACGACATGCCAAAAGTGATGTTGGGATCGGTGGTGGGCACGATCTTCAAGTAGGGCACGCCGAACAAACTAGCCAGATAGGGGATGTGATCGACGGGGATCAGATCCATCAGATTCATCAGGAATACCCAGACAAAGATGGTCAAGGCCAGTGGCGCGACCAGCGGATTTTTGCCGCTGAATGAACCGCGTACCGAATCATCGATAAATTCGATAATCAATTCGATAAAATTTTGTAACCCGGTTGGAGCATCGGTGGAGGCCTTTTTCGCGGCGCGGTTGAAAATCCACAGAAAGAAGCATCCCAGGCCTATGGAAAACAGCATCGAATCGACGTTGATTGACCAGAAACCCATTTCCTTGATCTCGTCGACACCGTGGGCGATTCCCCAGCTACCATCCGGATGCTGCCCGTAAACCAGGTTGGTCAAGTGGTGCTTGATGTATTCGCTTGAATTCGCGTAACTACCAGCCATAAGTTCGATCAATCACCTTTCGTAACAAACGGTGCAAAATAGCCGGACACCTGTATCAATACAAAACCGGCAAACAATACCACTGGATTCCAGGGATAACCCGAGGTGAAAGCGAGATAAAAAATCACACTCATGATCACCCATTTCCCGATCTCGGATCGATAGGCGTAGCCCAACCACTGCGTCGCATCATTATTGTCAGTCGTCCGACGCATGCGCATACCAAAATATGTTTTCGGGATCAGGGCTGCCACACAACCGACCAGAGCCGACGTCGTAACCGCTATATCCCAGAGGCTGGTGCCTATCAGGTAAGTAACCCCCAGAATATATTGAAAAATCAGTAACCTTGTGATCTGATTTTTCATCACTTTTCCCAGCCCAATTCAAGCCCAAGCGCCCTGTCAGAAAAAGCGGATGCCGAGTATAACGGAGTTAATCGCGAATAATCAATGACCCGAACGCAAATTTATAACGCCAAATGTTCGAGGATTCCATCGAGTTCCTCCGAACTGTGAAAGCTGATCACGAGCTGCCCTGATCCTTTCTTGCCCGACTTGATTTTAACCCCCGCACCCAGCTTTTCACTGAGCCTGTTTTCCAGGCGCCTGATGTCGGGATCAGAGGCATCGGTCCTGGCTTTGACCACCGATTCCGTGGCCAGGGTCTTTTTTACCAGCACTTCGGTTTCGCGCA
Organism: uncultured Gammaproteobacteria bacterium; assembly: GCA_964488685.1. GTDB lineage: Bacteria > Pseudomonadota > Gammaproteobacteria. The sequence continues at coordinate 27,210 of CAZAVY010000013.1, read as the reverse complement.
CCGACAGGCCCCGGTTTACTACCAGTTTCGCAATTTCAATCTGGTCATGACGATTTAATGCCAGCAGCGCTCTTGCGTGCCCCATGTCAAGTAGCCCATTGTTGACCTGTTGTTTGACGGGCTCCGCCAGATCGAGTAGGCGCAACAAGTTACTGACGGTGGCACGGGAACGCCCGACCGAATCTGCAACCTGTTGATGGGTTAGCTCAAATTCCTCGATCAAACGCGAAAAAGCTTGCGCTTCCTCCAGTGGATTCAAGTCTTCGCGCTGAATATTTTCGATCAATGCAATTGCCGCGGCCGACTTCGCATCGAGTTCACGTACCACCACCGGAACCTTCTGCAGCCCCGCGAGTTGAGCCGCGCGCCAGCGTCTCTCACCCGCAACCAGTTCGAAATGCTTGCCCTCGGGGCGAACCAAGATGGGTTGCACGATGCCCTGCGCGTGGATCGAATCGGCCAGTTGCTGCAGCGATTCCTGATCAAACACCTGCCGCGGCTGAAACTTGCCGCGCTTTATTCGATCGATATCCAGCTCGACCAGACCGGTGATATTTTGTTCGGCTTCTACACCGGCGACATCGGCGATATTACCGATTAATGATCCGAGTCCCCTTCCTAAGCGCTTTTTTTTCATGCCGGCTGCTGGTGGCCTATCAACACGGGAATGATAGACCACTAGTGGTACCCCTGGTAATGATTTTGTTTGGCATCGCGCCGTAAAATTTCGCCTGCAAGCGCAAGATAGGCCATCGAACCTCGCGAGTTCTTATTATATTTTAAAATCGACAATCCGAAACTTGGCGCTTCCGCCAGCGCCACATTGCGCGGGATCACCGTGCGATAGACCCGTTCTCCAAAATGCTCCACCAGTTCATTGGAAACATCGTTAGAGAGGTTGTTACGTGGATCGTACATGGTGCGCAATAAGCCTTCGAGCCTGATATCCGAATTTACGCTAATACGAATTTGCTCGATGGTATCGAGCAACGAGGACAGGCCTTCAAGCGCATAATATTCGCATTGCATCGGAATAACGACCCCATCGGCGGCGACCAGGGCATTGACGGTGAGCATGTTCAACGAGGGAGGACAATCGATGAGGATGTAATCGTAGTTGTCGCGCAGGGTATCAATCGCCAGCGATAACTGCTTTTCACGGCCGATCTTGTTCACCAGCTGTACCTCGGCCGCCGTCAAATCAGCGTTGGCCGGTAACAGGTGGTAACCAGCCGCGGACGCATACTGCAGCGCCCGGGTGGCACTGGCGTCACCGAGCAGCACATCGCAAATGCTGATTTCTAGCTGGTTCTTATCGATTCCGCTGCCCATCGTGGCATTACCCTGCGGATCCATATCGACCAGCAATACGCGTCGTTTGGTGGCCGCCAGTGCTGCCGCGAGGTTAACCGTGGTGGTGGTCTTACCGACCCCTCCCTTTTGATTGGCAATGGTAAAAATTTTGGTCATATCAGCGTTATCGTCACCAGGCTGCGGTTTTCGCTAATGCCGGGTACTTTAATTATCTCTTCCTCGAAAACAAATCGGTTGGTATCCAGTGATCGCGCTTCTTTTTTACTGAGGCCGGTCTTCATAGCAATCAGGCGGGTTTCAGATTCCAGCAGATGGGCGACACTATCACAGAATTCGGCCAGCGGCGCATAGGCGCGACTGACGATAAATTCCAGTGAGTCCGGCGAATGATAATCCTGAACCCGTGACTGCACAACTTGTGCATTCTTTATCCCGCAATGTGCTATCGCCTGCCTGATGAAGCGTGTTTTGCGAGCATTGCTGTCCAGCATCAACCAGATCGAGTCCGGCATTGCAATTGCAAGCGGCATGCCGGGCAGACCGGCACCACTGCCTACATCGATCGCCTTGCGGCATTGGTGAAGCCGGGGCAAGAGCGAAAGGCTGTCGAGCAAATGATAACTCAGCATTCTGGGCAGACCGCGAATCGAGGTCAGGTTGTATATTTGATTCCATTTTTCAAGCAGGTACAGGTATTCGATTAATTGATCGTACTGTGATTGATTGAGCGCGATCCCCAACGCCTCTGTGCCTGCGCGGAGTTCGCCGGCGAGGTCCATTCAGGCCGTCTTCTGGGCCTGATATTGATGCCGCTTGAGATGCACCAACAGCAATGAAATTGCGGCCGGAGTGATTCCCGATATCCGACTGGCCTGGCCAATCGTGGTGGGCCGATGCTGCGCTAACTTCTGGCAAACCTCGCTGGACAGCCCGTGTACCTCGGCGTATTCGAGTGCATCCGGCAACGCGGTTTGTTGGTGCTGGCTGACTTTATCGATTTCCTGTTGTTGACGATCGAGATAGCCGGCGTATTTGACCCTGACCTCGGCTTGCGCGCGAACATTTTGCGGAAAGGTTTCCGCGGAATTCACATGGGGCATCAAATGATCGATTTCAACTTCGGGGCGTTTCAAAATTTCAGCGTATCGATACTCGCGGGTTAGCGGGTTTTGTAAAACCCGGTTCAACGCGGCCGCCGCGGTAGTGTCGGGACGTATGAATTGTTCCCGCAATGCCTGGTTCAAACGTTCGAGTTGCTCCCGGTATTGCTCGAAGGCCTGCCAGCGTGCATCTTCGACCAGGCCCAATTTGCGGCCCAGTTCGGTCAGGCGCAGGTCGGCATTGTCTTCGCGTAACATCAGACGGTATTCGGCTCGCGAGGTAAACATACGGTAGGGTTCGCTGGTACCTCGCGTAATCAGGTCATCGACCAGTACCCCGAGGTAGGCTTCGGAACGTTTCAGTTCGAGCGTGTTTTTACCCTGCACCCTGGCGGCGGCATTGGCGCCTGCCATCAGTCCCTGCGCAGCCGCTTCTTCGTAACCGGTAGTGCCGTTTATCTGGCCTGCGAAATAGAGACCATCGATGAACCGGGTTTCGAGCGTCGGCCGCAGATCACGCGGGTCAAAGTAATCGTACTCGATCGCGTACCCCGGCCGGGTAATTTGTGCCTGCTCGAAGCCGAGCATGCTGTTAACCAACTGTTGCTGCACATCGAAGGGCAGGCTGGTGGATATGCCGTTGGGATAGACTTCACCGAGTCTCAGACCTTCGGGTTCGACAAACACCTGGTGTGACTGCTTATCGGCAAAGCGCAGCACCTTGTCTTCGATCGACGGACAGTAACGCGGCCCGACACCTTCGATTTCGCCGCTAAACAACGGCGAACGGTGCAGGTTGGCACGAATGATGTCGTGGGTGTTCTCGTTGGTATGGGTAATATGACAGCAGACCTGTTCGGGATGCAGTTCGAGGCTACCCATGGTTGAAAATATCGGTAGCGGATCATCACCCGGTTGTGCCTGCAATCGTGAATAGTCGATGGTGTTACCATCGAGGCGCGGTGGCGTGCCGGTTTTCAGTCGACCGACTCTAAAAGGTCGCGCCCGTAGACGTTCGGCAAGCGCGGTTGCGGGTGGGTCACCCGCCCGTCCACCCGCAAAACTGGAGTCCCCGATATGTATATTTCCGTCGAGGAAGGTACCCACGGTCAGCACCACGGCCGGCGCGAAAAACCGGACTCCCATCTGCGTCACCACCCCGTCGATAGTGCGGCCAGCTTCGATCAAATCAACAACGGGTTGCTGAAAAATAGTCAATCCGGGTTGATTTTCGAGTTTTTCCCGAATCGCCATGCGATACAGCTGACGATCCGCCTGAGCGCGGGTTGCACGCACCGCCGGACCCTTGCGACGATTCAAGATTCTGAACTGGATGCCCGCCTTGTCCGCGGCCAGCGCCATCTCACCGCCGAGGGCGTCGATTTCCTTAACCAAGTGGCCCTTACCGATGCCTCCGATCGCCGGGTTACAGGACATCTGGCCCAGCGTTTCGATGTTATGCGTCAGCAACAGCGTGTCGACGCCCATGCGCGCAGCCGCAAGCGCGGCTTCGGTGCCCGCATGCCCGCCGCCGACCACGATCACGTCGAAACGCCTGTTATAATCCATAAGCTGTCATAATATCCAAAAAGGGCGCGCATTCTAGCGCATTAGTCCGCCTTTTCCAAAATATCCTCCGAACGCTACGTCGGGGAGATTGTGCGTGTGCTCGAACACGAGGTGGGCGCCGCTGGCTTCTAGTTTGTGGGTAGGCATCAGTTCGGCGAAACCGAAAACATGCATGCCGGCGGCCGCATGCAGGTAGATATCGGGATGCGGTTTACCGCGCTCGACTTCACTGGTGCTGAAAATTTTGCCCGCGAAATAATGGTACAGACCGGTTCTACCAAGCGTCATTTTCATCTTTTCGTGGGAACCGCTCGAGGCGACGCAGTAGGGTAGCGCCAATTGCCTGAGTCTAGCCTCGATCCCGTCGATCGGGTTATTCAACCAGCGCTTCCAGGAGGTTCCTTTTTAACGATAGTGGTGGCGAGGGCGATCATCGAAGCCATGTCGGACAGATTAGACGGTACGATCAGGGTGTTTCCTTCCTTTGCCAAATTGCCGAACTGCTGTACATAGGCCTCGGCGATACGCAGTTGCATTGCCGCATCGCCGCCTTCCGTAGTCAACGACTGGGCTACTTTTCTCAGACCTTCTGCGGTTGCGGTGGCAACCGCCAGAATCGCCTGGGCTTCGCCCTCGGCCTCGTTGATCTGCTGTTGCTTGGCGGCTTCCGATTCCTTGATGACAGCCTGCTTTTCACCTTCGGCTTCGTTGATCTTGGCGTCTCGTTCACCTTCGGAGGCCAGGATCACAGCACGCTTTTCACGTTCCGCGCGCATCTGTTTTTCCATCGCAGTGAGCACATCTTGCGGCGGGTTGATATTTTTGATTTCGTAACGCAACACCTTGACACCCCAGGGTTCAGAGGCCTTATCCAGCTCGGAGACAATGTTGGCGTTGATCATGCTGCGTTCTTCGAAAGTGCGATCGAGATCGATCTTGCCGATCTCGCTACGCAGGGTTGTCTGCGCCAGTTGCGAGATTGCAAAAGCGTAATCGGTTATGCCGTAAGATGCGCGCTCCGGGTCCAGCACCTGCAGGTACAGCACGCCGTCGACACCGACCTGAACGTTATCCCTGGTGATACAGACTTGTTCGGGAATATCGAGGGCGAGTTCCTTGAGGCTGTGCTTGTAGGCCGCTTTCTCGACAAAGGGGATCAAAATGTTAAATCCGGCACGCAGCGTGCGGCTGTATTTGCCGAGGCTTTCGATCACGTAGGCGCTTTGCTGCGGCACCACCACCGCAGTTTTGAAAATGATAATAATAACGATCAGGGAGGTCGCGATCGATACCCAGAATGCAAAATTTCCGTACATGTTTATTCTCCCGAATCCTTGTTCTCGATAAGATCGAGCTTTAATGTGAGACCATCGACGCTGCTGATCTGGACGTGTTGGCCTGGATCAAATGCCTGGCCGCTACCGTTGACCACGGTCCATTCGGTGCCGCGAAAAGACAGCCGTCCTTTTTCTCCCGGCGCCAACGCCTGCTCGATGGTCACGATCTCTCCCGCCGGGCCGATATCATAACCTGCCCCCGATCCACGCAACCAGGCATAGAGTTTCTTGCGAAACAATACCATCAAGATCAACGCGACGATTGAAAACAGGATCCACTGCACCCAGGGTTCCAGGCCGGCACCGCTCAGTTCTACCAGCCCGACGATCGCCGCGGCAATACCGATGAAAACCAGGTAAAAGCCCGCATCCACCGCCAGCAGTTCGGAACCGAGCAGCAGCGTACCAAATATTAGCCATCCCCACCAGGGCATACCGATCTCCTGTAAAATATTGAAATCATCTTAAGTTACTAGGTCATTACCACGCAAGCGAGAATCTTGCACCAACGCCCAATTTGGTCGGCCAGCACCGCACTCCAACCGGTAAAGAATTCCGACCAACGGAGCGGTGCCTGGAGCTTCAGCCCGTCTCATTCTGGTGTGAGGAACAACACCGGCTTGTCTTAACCCGGACATTTCATGAACTGCCGCGATGATTGCGCAGGACTTTGTTTTCTCAGGAGATATTCCGAAGAAGTGTCGGACCAATGGATCCGGCCGACTGAGGAAAATCTCCTGAGGAAACAAAGGTCAAGCAAGGGCGCGAGCAGGTTTACGAAATGTTCGGGTTAACAGTAAGGATTGCCTCGGGGTAGCTTTTGACGGTATTACGATGGCGATTAAAATTTACGACGATAGTTTAGGGCTGTGATTGGGTTAGGGCCTGATCGAGATCCCACAGGATGTCGTCAAGGGTTTCGAGGCCAACCGAGATTCGCACCATATCCGCGGTGATCCCGGCGCAAGGTTTGCTCGACGCGCTAGCCGAGCGAATGCTAGCTTTCGGATTTGGCGGATGGCCTGGTCGGCTTGCGCGCGGCGTAGGCAGAGTATCCCAGGGTTGAGCGTTGATTGAGATTCTCCGCATAGTCCTCGACGTACTCGGTTACCGCCTTCAGGCTGCCCGATCGTTTGCCTCTGATGGCCGACGATCCCTGGCCAATTATATATTCATACCACTCCCCATCGGTCACGCCCTTGGGCGGTTCCGTTTTCTCGATACTGGTAACGGGGAACTTACGCCTATTTGAACTATTTTCTGGGGAATCTTCGGATAGATCAGTCATATTTTTTCCTAATTCGGATATCGATCAAGCGGCTGCCCGCCGACCTGCTTTGTGGCGCCGGTTAGCACCTTGTGGCGCGTTTGTTGACGATTGACCGCTGCCTTTACGCTGGAATCGACGCTTGGGTTGGTTGTTGTTTCGAGGCCGCCCGCGCTCGATTGGATCCGCCTTGATCGATGCATCAGGCTGGAAGCCGTCGATTACCTGTTTTCTAATATCGCGATTGATTACGCCTTCGATATCCCTGAGTAACTTCAGTTCGTCGACACAGACCAGCGAAATAGCCTCGCCTTCACGCCCGGCACGGCCGGTGCGACCAATTCGATGCACGTAATCTTCGGCGATATCGGGCAGATCGTAATTAACCACCTGCGGCAACTGGTCGATGTCGAGTCCGCGCGCGGCGATATCGGTTGCTACCAGTACCCGCAGCTTGCCCGATTTGAATTCGGCAAGCGCCCGGGTACGCGCGCCCTGGCTCTTGTTACCGTGAATCGCCAGGGCGTTAATACCATCGCTTATCAGTTGCGCGGCCAACCGGTTGGCACCGTGTTTGGTACGGCTGAACACCAGCACCTGTCGCCAGTTGTTCGATCCGATCAGGTAGGACAGCAACTCACGTTTGCGACGCTTGTCGACCGGATGGATCACTTGGCGGACTGCCTCGGCAGCGATGTTGCGCCCGGCAACTTCGATCAGGGCGGGTGACTTGAGCAGGCCGTTTGCGAGCTTTTTAATGTCGTTGGAAAAGGTTGCCGAAAACAACAGGGTTTGTTTGTGTTTCGGCACCAGCGCGAGTAGTTTGCGAATATCGTGAATAAAACCCATGTCGAGCATACGGTCGGCCTCGTCGAGTACCAGTATTTCTACATTAGAAAGGTCGACAGATCTCTGGCCCACGTGATCGAGCAGTCTGCCGGGGGTGGCGACCAGAATATCGACCCCTCGAATCAGTTTCTGTTTTTGCGGATTAATGCTGACACCCCCAAATACCACGGTTGATTTCAGCGATAGCCACTTGCTGTAGTCAGTTACACTTTCGCCAACCTGCGCCGCAAGTTCGCGGGTCGGCGTGATCACCAGCGCTCGAATCACAGGGCGGCCTTTTCGAGGTCGCTGCGAAGCGGCCAGGCGATGTAGTAACGGTAAGGTAAAACCCGCGGTCTTACCGGTGCCGGTTTGCGCGCTGCCCATCAGGTCGCGACCTTCGAGTATCGGTGGGATCGCCTGTTTTTGTATCGGGGTCGGAGTGCGGTAACCTTTTTCGGATACAGCACGAACCAACTCGGCTCTGAGGCCAAGATCGTTGAATGACATGTTGTGATTTTCTCCAGCAATCGACCCACCAAACCACAATACTGTGATTGGAACGGTCAGGGTAGATTTATGTGCTAATCGAGCGGGAAATCGTCAAAGATTTCCACTTTAAGGACAGGTGCAGACCGATCAGCACCAGAAAGATTGCGCGCAGCATACAGGAAAACGCCGTAGAAAGGTGATTTATATTTGTTTATTAACCCATCATCCCTGCGCTGGCGGTGATCTTGCAACGCCCTGTTACCTTAGAAACCAGGCTCGGAAAATTTCGATCGCAAAAGCGAACTTGTCAAACAGGTTCGCGGAAAACTTTATTGACCGGCAAAAGTTAAGTATTCCACTCACCACGGCTGGCGTTTGTACGGTGACGGGTCAGGAGGTCCGCACAGGGTTTCGGGGAGTGCATCAGGTTTCCGGCGCGGGAAAACCAAAACTTGTCAATTTTGCAAGATCCCCGCTTTCGAGACAACCCGACGTATCGGGATGACTCAATGGGCGCGGAGAAGACCGGCTGTCCTAATCATGTTAACACCCTGACATTGGTTACCGTGGGTGTTACCGGGGATATATTAACCCGCCGACAGTGTATATCGAATTCAGCCATTGCGTATCGGATGAGTTTTTTGACGGAGTGAGGATGACATCGGGTAATTGTTAGTCGTTGTCGATGAGGCCGGCGCCGGCGCCGGCGCGCGACTCTTCGGTGGCTGGCGCGTAGGTTTCGGCTGCGAGTCGATCGATGCGTTTGAAAATTTTATCATCAATCCTGTAGGCCATCGTCGATGGCAATTGTTGGGGAGCCGATAAATCAGTCAGCCGACAGCGTACCGAATCCACTTCGGTGAGCAGTAGGTCGTCGCGCTTGCCGTCGATACTCAAACCGTTTTCGAAACAGCTGACCTGTACCCGAGCCCAGGCGGTGGAGAACACACAGCGGTGGCTACGCGCGGCCTGGCCCATGGCGGCGGTCAGCAACAACGGGTATGCGACAGGGCCGAGTTCGAACATCCTGCCATCGAGCATTTGAGCTGATCGGTCGGCGAGTGCTGCACCGGTTATGATCGGGCACAGCAAGCCACCGCTGGATTGCCATGGCTGGGTGCCGGCATCGGGGATGAATGTCCGATAATCCCTTCCCTTTAAATGCTGCAAATGTGTGAGCATGGATTCAGGGCCAGGCAGGTCGAATGCAGCCAGCCAGCGCGCCGTCTTGCCGGCCTCTTCGGCGATACCCCAGTCGAGCCCGCAGGCCCGTGCAGCCTTGCGCAGATAGGATTCTGTTTCGGCCAGCGTGAGCTTATAACTCAAGGTGCCGGCGCCAGCAGCTGGTGTGGAAAAGGCGCATCCTGATACATGCAAATACGCACCCAGCGGTCCGAACGCGGGTCGAATTTGGTGGCACCGAAAAACGACAGTTTGCAGCGCAGGATATCAATCGGCAGCATATCGGCCGCGATCAGGTTGTCCTGGATCTCGGCATAGGGTTGCAAGGCAAGGTTCTGCACCCGCCGGGTTGTGTGGCGATGTTGAGGATGATGCAACAGGAAATCAGCCGTGGTCGGCAGGTCGCTCGATGCCAACAGCGCTCTATGCAATTGCTTGATATCGAAACCGACGGCAAGCGGAAGCTCGAATTCAGCACCGGGTTCGTGAAAGCGCTCACCGACCCTGGGCTCGAGTTTTTCCGCCGAGGTATACCAGAAGCGCGCGCGATTCTTCGGCTGCTTATAATCCACCTGCAAAGCCCACTGGCATTGTAGTTCGATTATTTCCAGCAGTCGCGCCGCCGGCATCGCGCCATCGATAAAAAAACTCAGATGTTCATCGGCATCCATGTATTGGGTCAGTTCATCGACCAGGGCACCATAAGGCTCCAGCAATAGGGACACCAGCTGCTCCTGCCCTTCGAGCGTGAGCCTGCCCTCGGCCCAACGATAGAACCGATCCCAGGGATAATCATCGGGCAGTAAGTCACTATCGAGATAGCCGGCCATTTGCTTAAGATCGGATTTCAACGCATTTATTTTTTCAACCTGGATCGGATGTTGCGAATGCCATTGCGACAGATTGAAACAGGCCTGTTCGAAATGCTGTTTGAATTCCTTGATCGCTGCCGGACGTGCCTGTGGTAGAGAGCGCACCCGTGCGATCGCCTCTTCACGTGCCATCATCCAGTTGTTGAGCAGAGCCGGGTGGTTGATCAGAAACGGCGCCATGCCGAGGCCGGTTGCATTACCCACTCCAATACGACGACGCAGATCGGGGTCGATGCTAACCGCCTGTTCGCCACCCCGGACCCTGGCAATATGCTCGACCAGGTCGATCGAAAACGCTCGCGTCAACCAGACCGACAACAATTCAGCCTGGAACGGCCCCCTGACCTCGGGTCGTTCGGCGATTGTCAACCGATCGGCGGCACCAAATTTACCCGATCCGTAAACCGCGGTGGTACGTACCAGGTAACCGACCGCTTCCAACAGCTCGCGATCCGGCTGTTTACCCAGCGACAAGTTATCGATTACCTGTTGCCACAGGCGCACCGAGCGGTTCGCGCGTGACAGGCAGAGCTCGGAGTCGGAAATGCGCCCGGCTTCCTGCTTCGGCACGTTTTGGCGCAACCGCTCCAGGTCCGCTTCGGTCGGAATGCCATCGTAGAGCGTGAAGGTTGCATCCCAGGCGGTTGCGATAACGCGATCGGAGCGCAGGTCATCGATCAGGTGGTGCGAAAAGGCGACCAGCGAGTAGCACCGGTCTGGCCCGTATACGGTGTAGATCGCAGTGCCGAAGCCCTGATCGTCGAGCGCCCACAAGTTACGTTTGAACTTCCATTTTTCGTGCTTCAATCGCCGCAACAACGTGCGCATGAACGACAGGCGTGTTTGGTGAAAACTGCCCATTCGTGCGAGCCGCATCACCACTTCGGGGGGTCTACGAAAATCAGCCGACGACGACATCGGCTTACTATCGGCGCAATGCACTAGTACTCCCGATCAAAATTTTTATCGAAGAATCTTAACCAGTTGTTACCCATAACTTTCGCAGTGTCCGCGGCACTGAAGCCGACATCGAGCAGACCCTTTTCGATATTGTCGAAATCACGGTTGTCGCTGAACCAGGTGGGCATCGCCGGGAATCCGGCATTGTCGGCAGAACCCTCGCCGTAATCGGTTTTTTTAGTCCAGCGGCCAACCCGCATCCATTCGACGACCGAATCCGGCTGGTCCTGGCACAGGTCGGAGCCGAGACCGATATGATCGACACCCATGACCTCGGCACATTCGGCGATCATGCGGCAAAAACTCTTCAGGCTGCAATCTCCACCACCATTGAGGTGATGCGGATACATGCTGAAGCCGAGCATTCCACCGGTTTCACCGAGACCTTTTAGAATCGCATCTGACTTGTTGCGCAGTGCCGGGTGCCAGGATGCCGGGTTGGCATGGGTCACCACGATCGGCCGCGCACTGATTTCGATCGCATCCAGGGTCGAGCGTTCCCCCGAGTGACTCATATCGACGACGAGACCGACCCGGTTCATTTCCTCGATCACTTCGCGGCCCATACGCGTAACCCCGCTGTCTTTTGCTTCGTAGCAGCCGGTAGCCAGCAGCGACTGGTTGTTATAGGTCAACTGCATGAAGCGCACCCCGAGGGTATGCAGGATCTCAATGCGGCGGATATCGTCTTCCATGGGCGAGGGATTCTGGAAACCATAGAAAATCGCGGTGCGATTGGTATCGCGGGCAAGGCGCACGTCGTCACCGCTGAACCCCTGGAAAATCAACTGCGGGAAACGCTCGAAGTAGCCATTCCACCGCTCCATGTTGACCACGGTTTCACGGAAGTTTTCATGGTAGGCAATGGTGACATGGACCGCATCGACCCCGCCGGCGCGCATCTGCTGGAATATCTTCTCGGACCAGTTTGCATATTGCAGCGCATCGATGCGATAGGCCCCATCGGCTGACCCACCCCCGCTCATTCCGGGTTACCACTGGCGATATAGGCGGTCTTCACCGTGGTGTAGAACTCTTTTGCGTACTGCCCCTGCTCGCGCGGTCCGTAAGACGATTCACCACGGCCGCCGAAGGGGACGTGATAATCGGTGCCGGCGGTCGGCAGGTTGACCATGACGCAACCGGTTTTTGCGTTGCGGCGGAAATGCGTCGCACGCGCGAGATTGCGGGTAATTATTCCGGAGGTGAGTCCGAAGCGGGTGTCATTTACGGTAGCAAGCGCTTCATCGTAGGAGTCGACCTTGATCACGCAGGCCATCGGCGCGAATAACTCTTCACGATTAACCTGCCAGTCATTGCGGGTGCCGGCAATGACTGCCGGGGTCATAAAATAACCTTTAGTCGCGCGTTCGACCTGTTCACCCCCGCACAGAAGTTCGCCGCCCTCCTGCCGGGCGAGCTCGACGTTTACGAGGTTTTGCTGCAATTGTTCTGCGCTCGACACCGGACCGATTTGAGTATCGGCTTCGAGCGCGTGTCCGACGCGCATGCCAACCGCAGCCTCGACCAGGCGTTCGACAAACTCGTCGTGGATATTTTTGTGTACCACCAGGCGTGACGACGCGGTACATTTTTGACCGGTACTGCCGAAGGCGCCGGCCAGTGCACTGCTGAGCGCAGTTTCGAGATCGGCGTCATCCATGACCGCGAGGGCATTCTTGGAGCCCATCTCGAGTTGAACCCTAGTGAAATTGGTAACCGCCGCCCGGGCGATGCCGCGTCCTACCGGCACCGAACCGGTAAAGCTGATCGCGTTGATCTGCGCGCTCTCGACCAATTGCTGACCGACGTCGCTACCTGATCCCATGACCAGATTGAATAATCCCGCGGGAATATCCTGACGTGAAATTATTTCCGCCAGCGCAACCGCGCTGGCAGGTACCAGATTGGCGGGTTTCCAGATCACGGCATTACCAAAGGCAAGTGCCGGTGCAATCTTCCATACCGCGGTCGCAGTCGGAAAATTCCACGGCGATATAATCGCGACCGTGCCCACCGGTTCGCGTCGTACATCGACTTCGATGCCGTCGCGTACCGAATCGGCGGTATCTCCGATCTGGCGCAGGGTTTCAGCCGCGTAATAGGTGAAGAACTGCCCCGAGCGATAGACCTCACCCCTGCCTTCGGGCCGGGTCTTGCCTTCTTCGCGCGCCAGCAGGGTACCGAGTTCTTCGCAACGTGCAATCAATTCGTTGCCGATCGCCATCAGCAGGTTGTAGCGTCGTTCGAGTCCGACCCGGGCCCATTCGTGTTGCGCCGTCTCTGCCGCATCGAGGGCTCGTTGTAATTGCGCGTTATCTGCCTGGGCGTAATTGCCGATGGTATCGGACAGGTCGGAGGGGTTGATATTGGCGATTTCACTGGCTCCGGCAAGCCATTCGCCGGCGATAAAATTCTGGTTCAGTTTACTCATCGATGTTCCGGGAAGCGGCTCAAAAACTGCTCTACACCATAATTCCGGCCGGTGCTTGCGTCAACGCTTAACTCTGCTGCCGGCACAGATAATACCCGTGAAATTAGCGGGAAACAGGGGTCATGTATTTAGCATCCCAATTTACCGGCGCGGCCACCGCAATATCTTTTCAGAATCTGCGGGAACACTTCCCTGCAAGCGCGCGCGACATCCCTGTCACGCCGCGTTTTGAAAAGATATTGCGGTGATCACGCCTCTAGCTTTCCGGGGCCTTTGTAGGGTTCTGTTTTTGGTCAGGATGGGTGGGTACCGGGGATGCTGATCAGGCGGCGGGTTGACGTTTTGCCAGATAACCGGTCATGTTTTCGGATGACATCGGTTCGCTGAAATAGTAACCCTGGTAAATCTTGCAGCCATATTGCTTCAACAGGTGGAACTGGCCCGGTTCTTCGACGCCTTCGGCAACGACCTCGAGATTCAGGTGTTTCGACAGCGCGAGAATCGATGCCACCATGGCCTGATCGCCCGAATCGCGACAGATATCCTTGACGAACGAGCGATCGATCTTGATGTGATTTACCGGCAGGTTCTTCAAATGCGCCAGTGACGAATAGCCGGTACCGAAATCATCCAGCGAAAATCTGATACCGCGGTTGATCAGTTCCTGCATGCGTAAAATCGCATCGTCCAGATTATGGATGATGTTGTGTTCGGTGACTTCCATGATGATACTTTCCGCAGGGATATTGATGCGCTCCAGATGGCTATAAATATTCTCGGTAAACTGTGAATCGCGAAACTGGCGGGGACTGATGTTGATACAAAGCATGAAGTCGCTTGCCACCAGACCCTGCTCCAGCCACAGGGTCATTTGCTTGAGGGCGGTTTCAATTACCCAGTCACCGACTTCGACAATCTGACCCGACGCTTCAAGCACGTCGAGAAACTCGGACGGCGCAACCATGCCGAGCTCAGGGTGCTGCCAGCGAATCAGGGCTTCGGTACCGATTGTTTCCATTGCGGTGTTAACCAGCGGCTGATAATAAAGTCGAAATTGATTTTCCTTCAGGGCCCGATGTAGCTGGTTTTCAAGCTCCAGTTGCCGCGTGACTTCGCTGCTCATGCTTTCACTGAAAAATTCGAACCGATTACGCCCTTCGCGCTTGGCCTGGTACATCGCGGTATCGGCAAAGCGCAGCAGATCGTGGCCGTTCGCCTGGTCCTGCGAAATCATTGAAATTCCGATGCTCGCGGTCACATACAGTTCGGTATCATGAATGCGGCATTCCATCGCAATCGTATCGCGAATCTTGTTGGCAACTTCGCGCGCATGCGAAATGGCTTCCATCTCGTCCTGGCTCAGGCTGGATAATATGATGATGAATTCATCTCCCCCCAGGCGCGCCACGGTGTCGTCGCCGCGTATATGCGCCTGTAACCGCCGCGCCATTTCCTGCAACACCAGATCGCCGGCAGGATGTCCGAGCGAATCATTGATGTTTTTAAAATTGTCGAGGTCGATAAACAACAGGGCACCGTGACCCTGGGTGCGCCGAACGCGTGCGATTTCCATGTCGAGTCGCTTGGCGAGTTCGTTTCGATTGGGTAAACCGGTCAAGGTATCGTAATAGGCCAGGAACTCAACCCGCTCCTCGGCCGCGCGCAGGTGCCGAATATCGTGTGCAATGGTTGAAAAGAATTCGATATCACCATGATTATTGCGATGTGAAATCAAGATCTGGGAAGTCAGTACTTTTTCCCCATTTAACGCCTGAAAGGTTGTCTCATCGGTCCACATGCCTTCGCGGATCGCGCAGGGGATGCCTTCGCGAACGATCTTCTGGCCATCGGCGGGAGAGTGATAATCCGCAAGCCGAATGCGACGAATATCTTCATCGCTGCCGATTCCGAGCATTTTTCGGCCCGCTTGATTAATGTATGTCACGAAACCATCCAGGTTGGCGATACAAATCAAATCGGGGGTTGCCTCGAGGATTGCAATGAGGCGTTGCTGACTCTCACGCGCCAGTTTCTGGTCGATGACCAGTCGCCATTCACGCATTACCCGACTTGCGGTTCTGGGTAGCGAGGCCATGGTTTCGCGGGTTTTGACGATATATTCCGCTGCACCCGAGTGCATAACATTCGCCGCTACTTTCTCATCGTTATAACGCGACGTGACAATGGTCGGACAAACGTGTTTGGTGTCTAACAACTCGATACCCTGTCCATCCGGCAGCTTGATATCGGTAATAACCAAATCAGGATGGCAATTGTCAATCAGCGATTTCGCCTGTTCCAGCCTTGTGGTAATCACCAGGTGACAATGCGTCTCGGTTTTGAAGGCTCGGTTGATCTGCGCAGCGTGACTAGGGTCATCTTCAACAAGCAGGATATTATATTCGGGTTGATTCAGCATGGCGCTGTACAGGTTTGTATTCCATTCACTAAACTGATAGGCGATTTATCGGCAGTCGCCTCGTTATCCTAAGGAATCTCTGAAATAATCAGGGGTTCCCCAGGATAATAGTTTTCACTTCCATGCACTGCTGCTGCCCGGTTTCCATAATTTCGGCCAGATCTTGCTCGCTGATGCCCAGTGGCTCTATCAAGCTTTGGACCCTGATTTCGGATCCACTGGAAAAGCTCCCGTCCGCGTCGGTCAACAGATTTGCAAGCGCGAGCATCATCGCAGCCGGCGGGTTGTTGCCGGCCAGTTGGTACTGGTGGTGACATCGGACTAATTCACCCAGTTCATCTGATAGCCCCCAGGCTTCAACCAGCAGGGCGCCGACTTCCGCGTGATCAAAGCCCATTAATTCACGCTCCGCCTGATCACGAAGTTGATGCTGTTGGTCGATCTGTGTGGCAATCGCAGTGGCCAGAGTGGCTTCCTGCTGGCAGATGACCAGAATGCCGAGATCGTGAAGGATTCCGGCGAGAAACAGTGCTTCAGGTTCGCAATCACCCACCGATTTCGCGATCAGGCGCGCATTGATGCCACAGCGAATGCTGTGTAACCAGAAGGCATTGATATCGACTCCGTTGTAACTCAAGGTACTCATCGCGCCAACCACGGTAGTCGCCAACACCAGGTTGCGCAGGTCCACTTCACCAATAATAGCGACTGCCGAGTTCACGGTTTCCAACCGGCGCGGGAAACTATAGTAAGAACTGTTGGCAATGCGCAGAACGCGCAGGCTCAAGGAGGGATCGTAAGCGATAATTTCGGCGACCTGATCACGCGTGTGCAGCGGATCGTCCATGGTTTGCTGCAGTCGCAGGTAAATTTCCGGCAGGCTGATCAACTGCAAAACGTTTTCGACCATCGCCTGAGGCGTAGCCACTCTGATAGCACTGTCCATACTTTGGTTTACATAGTTACCACACTCGTTGAGTATAGACGGGAAGCCATAATTCTGTGCCGGGATCGGGTTTGCATAGTAAACCGGACAGCATCCGATGCGTTTCGCCGGGGTGAATGCGACGCCGGGGCCGATTCTTATAACAGGTTTTTACCGTCGAAAACGGTAACTTCAAACTCGCCGGTATCAAGGCCTTCGACGCAGCCGAGATTGACCCGGCAATGACCCGGAATGCGCAGCATTTCATGGTGGGTGTAGATTCCGCAGTTTTTGCAAAAGTAATGTTTGGCAACCGCGGAATCAAATTGATACAGGCCGATATCATTCGGTTTAGCCTCGATTTTTAAATTCTCGAGCGGAATCGCCTCGGGGCTCATTAACGCGCCCTTACGACTGCAAATCGAACAGGTGCAGCGCAACGCCGCAGTAATTTTCTCGGCTTCGAATGAAAACCTGATTGCGCCACAATGGCAACTGCCGTGGTAAGGCTGTGTCATGATTCCTCCATTGTCGGGTTAATTGCGACCCTATTTTGATGCGGTGAATAAAAAACGATTACCACAAAAGAATTTATTACCTCGTTGAACGAGACTTTCGATGCCTGCAGGCCAGGTTTCTGGCTCCTGTGTCGAAATCACATCCCGCTGTCGCGATGTTTCGTCAAAATTTTGCATCTTGTTGGTTGAAAAACTATTTCCCGCGTAGCTCGCGTTCAAAACCACGATCGCGTCCGGCTTCAAGGCTGAGCTTGAGTCCCTGCTGATAATACGCAGCAGCCTTGTCAGGTTGCTGCAACTGTTCCTCGAACAACTGCGCGAGTGCAAGACAGGCTTGCGGGGTTGCCTTCGCACCGAGGCTGGCTTCGAGGTAGCTCTGGGCTTTACCCCAGAGACCGGCCCGCATCGAGATCCGTCCCAACGCCAACAACAGGTTTTGGTTGTGACCATAATCGTCGAGCCATTTTTCGACCGACGCCAGTTGAGCGGTTGCATCCTTGGCTTCGAACCTGCCGTAGATTTCGATCAAGCCGTCATGCCACTGGTTATCGATCGACTTCAACAGGAGTCGTTCCGCACTACTGCTATACCACCGCTGTTGCGCCAATAAATTAAGATAAAAATGCATCATCCCGGAATCCGCCTGCAAAGCCTTCGGAATCTTGCTCCAGGCTTTCTCGAAACTTTGCTGACTACTGGCGGCAAGCTCAAGCACACCACAATAACCGGACAATTCCATTTCCCTGAGTT
The DNA here is from genome assembly GCA_964488685.1 of uncultured Gammaproteobacteria bacterium. Lineage (GTDB taxonomy): Bacteria > Pseudomonadota > Gammaproteobacteria. The sequence goes on along the minus strand of CAZAVY010000013.1, from coordinate 9,243 downwards.
TCGATTCTTCGATCAGTTTTTTACGCCGTACATCGGGCAGTATTTCAACCAGTGCCTGCCAGTCTTTCAGTTCGAGGTGGGTGCGCGCCAGCAACAGGGTGACGTAATCGTGGCGTGGGGCAACGCTGTGCAGGTGGGTCAGGGTCGCAAGCGCCTGCTCGGTTTGCATGTGGTCGAGCTGCAATTTGGCCTGGGTAACACCGATCGCGAGCGCGGCCTCCGGGCTGGCCTCATGCGCAGCTTTAAGATAGTTGTCGCGGGTATCGTGTTTGCCCTGCAACTGGGCTGCACGCGCCGCAGCGAGGTAGTGCACCAACGGGCTATCGCTGTAGCTGACGAGGCGCATCAAATGGTTTTCAGCCTGTTCGAAACGCCCCTCCGCGAGATCGATCAAGCCCTGGTTCAATTGCCGACGGGCTTTTCCGAAACGGCGGTTTTGCGATTGGCGTTGCACGGTACCGGGTAGTCGCCATAGTCCACGCAGCAGCCTGATGCAATAATAAACAACAACCGCCACCACGAATAACGCTACCAGCGCGAATGCGAGGCTGGTCTCGACCGAGTAGTCACGGTAACGCAGCAGCACGAAACCGGGGTCATCACGCACCAGCAGTACAGCGCCGAGCGCGACGATTACCAATAGCAACAGACTGACGAATAACTTAACCATTGCCAGGCTCCGCAGTATCGGTTGTTACGGGTTGCGGGGTGTTTTCACGCTGGTTCAAAATGCGTAACAGTTCGCGTAGCGAGCGGGTAATATCCGGCTTTTCGGGTTTGATCACCGTCTCCTGCAGATCCTGTAATTGGGTCATGAAATCATGGTTGGCGGCATTGTCGAGATCGTAGAACTGACGAAATAGACGCAGGCTCTGTTCGATCAATTGCTGGTACTGCCCTGCGTCGCGCTCCAGCACCGCCCAGCGCGCAAGTTTCAGATTTCCGGCAAGTGTTTCGCTGACATCGGCGGTATTGGCCTCGATTTCACTGGGTTGGGTGGTCTCGTTGCGTACCCGAACCAATGAGTCGATAAACCGGTTCAAACGTTCGAGCCAGGGAGGTGACTCCGATCCCTCGGTTGGTGCCGGGGCGGTTTCAGCTACCCGAACCGGAAACCCGGGTTTCAGCATCCGCAGTTGTCGGCCGAGTTGCGCCAGTATCAGCGTCATACCTACCAGATCGGGCCGCCGTCGAGTTCTCAGATCGGCGATTTCCTCGCTGATCATGACCCGCACCGGCAACAATCCCGGATCACCGGTGCGTCCAATCTTGTCACTAGCAGCCTGCAAGGTAATCGCCGCACCTTGAAAATCGTCCTGCAAGATCAGCTTGTGTTGTGCGATGCGCATCAGGTATTCGACCTCGGCGAGCTGCCAGTCATTCTTGTCACGCCCGTATAACTCGTAAAGCTTCTCGCTTGAATCACGCAAACCCTGTTGTTCGACCCCGAGTTCTTCGATCTTTCGACCCAGGTCGCCGATTTCCCCTTTGAGCGGGGACAGACTGGAGTCGAGGCGGGCATTGGCGACCTTGCCGGTTAGCTGCTGTCTGAGGTCAGCGATCGTCACCGTATAGTCACGGGCAACCTGCTGCTGTTGCCACCAGTAATACCCGGCGGCGCCGGCAAGCGCCAGGATCAACCCAAAATTGAATAAACCGAACCAGGAACGACGTGGTTCCGGTTTGACGACCGGCTCAGCCTCGGGGCGGGTAGCAGCCGGAGTTTCGGTGGCAGCGGGTGCTTGTGACCCGGATTCATCAGCGGAATCTCCAAGTTGCACCGGATCCGGATCGGTGCTCAAAACTTCGCTGCCGGTTTCGCTGTCGCTGGATGGGTCTTGTTTACTCATAAATTAAGTCTATTGCCGGGGTTTATGCTGATCCGCCCATTCGCATATCGCTTGCTGAATTCCTTTATCGCCAGCGTGGCGGGCGATAAGGACAGATCCATTATGTCCCAGTTTTAACGCCGATTCACGCATTCTTTCACTGATTAAAAGCCACGGTATCTGCAGCAGGCGATCTGCCATGGTTGCATCGACCAGCTCAAACAGATTGCGAATACCTTCATTGCTGGTCAGCAGTACAAGCGTTGGAAATCCTGTCGCTACCAGTCGCTTGAAGACCGATACATCGCGCCGGGGTAGCAGGCGCCGATACACTTCGCAATAGTCGACCCGCGCTCCCCGAGCGACCAATTCGTCACCCAGCAAATTGCGCCCTGCCTGACCGCGAAAAATCAGAACCTGTTTACCCGCAACCTGTCGCAGGGCGGCGGCGTCGAGCAGGGCTTCGCTATTATAAGGTTCACCGGCAACCAGGCAGCTACCCAGGTTTACCACCCGGTCTGCAAGCGCAAGTCGGGTTGCCGCGCCGATAACGCCAAAGCAGGTACCGGCTGCGAGTTGCGTTGCATCGATAAATCGAAACGCACCATCGACCGCGTTGCGGCTGACGAACAGAAGTATGTCGTATCGGGAGATATCGCGCGCCAGGCGATGTTGCGCAGCAGTGAGTTCGATTGGCTTGATCTCGATTACCGCGAACGACAGTACCCTGGCACCCTCCTGCTCGAGTGAAGCGGTGAGCGCAGCTTGCTGCTGCTCGGGTCGGGTGTTCAGTATGACCTGCCCCTGCAATCTGAACGACACGGTTACTCCAGTAAACCGGCGAGGATGCGATCGGCGCCTTGCGCCAGCAACTGCTTTGCCAATTGTACTCCCAGGTCGTGCGCCTGATTACTATCGCCCCGGATTTCGGCGCGTAAAATTTCACTGCCGTCAGGCTTTCCGACCAGGCCGCGCAGGTAGAGCTGACCCGGTTCGAGGACCGCGTATCCTGCGATCGGCACCTGGCAACCACCGCTCAGCGTTTGATTCAACGCGCGTTCAGCGGTGATCCGGAGCGTGGTTTCGGCGTGTGCGAGCGGCGCTATCAATTCGCGTAGCGGTAGATCGTCAGCGCGAATCTCAATGGCCAGCACGCCTTGTCCGATCGCCGGCAAGCACTGCTCCGGGGCGATCGCGGTCTTGATACGATCAGCAAGGCCCAGTCGTTGCAGACCCGATACGGCGAGGATGATGGCATCGTAGTCACCCGCATCGAGCTTGCCGAGCCGCGTATTGACATTACCGCGCAGCCAATCGACCCGCAGTTCGGGAAAACCTGCCCGGATCTGGGTCTGGCGTCGCAAGCTGGAAGTCCCGACCAGGGCGCCCCCGGGCATTGCTTCAAGGTTTGCATAATTGTTTGACACGAACGCGTCTCGCGGATCTTCGCTTTTCATGACAAGCGCGAGCTCGAGTCCATCGGGTAAATGCACCGGCATGTCTTTGAGGGAGTGAACTGCCAGATCGGCACGGCCATCGAGCAGGCCTTCCTCGAGTTCCTTGACGAATAGACCCTTGCCTCCGACCTTGGCCAGCGGCGCGTCGAGCAATTTATCACCGCGGGTTTTCATCGTAACCAGCGACACGCCGATATTCGAGTGCAAGCTCTGAATGCGCGCGGCGACATGTTCTGCCTGCCATAACGCCAACGGACTGCCACGAGTAGCAATGCGCAGTTCAGAGCGAGTGCCAGCCATGCCGCTTACAAATTCCTGATAATTTTACGTACCCCGGGCAAATGCCGTCGGCTGACTTCGAGACTGTCTTCGATGCCACGAAAAGTGATCTGGTGACCATCGTTCTCGGATTGCATTCCCCCAAGCCGCGATAAACTGACCAGCGCATTACGGTGAATGCGATAAAAACGTTCTCCGAATTCGGTTTCAAGACCCTTGAGTGCATCTTCGATCAAGACCTCACCGTCGATGTGACGCACCGTGACATATTTCTGCTCGGCGTGAAAATAATAGATGTTTTCAATCGGCACCAGCACCAGGCTGCCTCGTACGCGCGCGCAGATATGCTGGCGTGGTTCAAGCTCGGACAATACGCTGTCACTGTGGGTGGTCTGTGCCCGTGTCGGGCGGATAGACGCATCCAGCGCGGCTTGCAGACGATCCTGTTTGACCGGTTTGAGCAGATAGTCAACGGCGTGGGTTTCGAATGCTTCGAGTGCGTGGTCGGAGAAGGCCGTGGTAAAAATAACCGCCGGCGGCTCATCCAGCCTGGCAATGTGGCGCGCCGCCTCGATGCCATCCATACCCGGCATGCGGATGTCCATTAATATGATATCGGCGTCGAGGCTTTGCGCCATTCCGAGCGCCTCGAGACCATTTACCGCCTGGCCGACCATCTCGTGTGCATCGAGCTCGCCCACCATACGCGCCAACCGATCGCGCGCCGGTTTTTCGTCGTCGACTATCAATATTTTCACGCGGCCCCCGCCATCGGAATAGTTAGTTTTACAGTATAACGCGACTCTGATTCGAAAAGCTCCATCGAAGCCGCGCCACCGAACGCCAACGCCAGCCGTTCACGAATATTATCAATCGCCATGCGATTACCCTTGCGTTGATAGGTAGGTGGATCTGTCGTCAACGGGTTGGAGATCGAGATCTCGATATTGCCATTCACTTCCCCGATCGCGATCTCGATGATACCGCCACTGGACATAGGTTCGACCCCGTGGTAAATCGCGTTTTCCACCAAAGGCTGCAATGTCAACGCCGGCAAATTCAACGAAAGTTCTTCCTCAGGCAATTGCCAGATCACTTCAAGTCGATCCCCGAGGCGCAGGGCTTCGAGATCGATATAGCTCCGGGTTAACTCGAGTTCCTGCTGCAGGGATATACTGGATTCGGCGGCAAGGCTGGCGCGAAACAGGTCCGACAGGTTTTCGATCGCCTGTTCGGCCAGCGCTGGCTGGTCATGGGTCAAACTGGCGATGGTGTTCATACTGTTAAACAGGAAATGCGGGCGAATTCGCGCCTGTAGCGCCTGTAGCCTGGCCTGCGCCTGTACCTGTAAACGTAATTCGGATTCGTGGTGCAGGTAAAAATAGCGCAACGCGAGACCTATCAGAATCGATGCAATGGACAGATTACGCAGCAGCGTAAAACCGACATCCTGCGCGGTTGGCCCGAAATGTAACATCGCGCCTAACCCCAGGCTCAGGAAACTGGTCAGTAGCGTCATCAGCAGGGAAATGCCGATTGCGATTAGCGTGGTTTGCAGGTGATCACCAAGCCAGCCCTGACGGGTTATCAAACACAGTAGCGCGGCCGTAGTCAGACCTACCCAAAGCATCACGACCGAGATCAGCGAGATATGAACGAACAGGCTGCCGCCGCCGAAACTGACCAGGGCGAACACGATCGCAATTAATTCGACCACCAGCAACAGGCGCAGGAATGCTTCGCCGTCGCAGAAATTGGGCAGGTAGGTCGAGTTTTCGGAGCCGGGTATACTTTTTTCCGTAATATCAGGCATAAAGAGTTGATTTGTCCTTCGAGCACTGCAAGCATACAACAATATTCACCGCGATGTGTCTTAAGGAAGCTCTGAATAAATCGTCCATGAATTCTCCGAGCGCATCCCAGTGCCACAGGAAGCACTGAATAAATCATCAGACCCCTTAACTATTACGCACCTATTGCAGCAGCCGGCAGAGCAGAATAATGAGCAAACATGATTCCCGCATGTGGGGCGGACGATTCAGCGGACCGACCGATGAATTCGTGCAGGCGTTTACCGCCTCGGTCGGATTCGACCGCCGTCTCGCCGATGCCGACATCGAAGCCTCGCACGCGCACGCGATGATGCTGGAGCGCATCGGAGTGCTCAATTCGGATGAACTTAGCGCAATTAAAACCGGCTTGCAGAAGGTACTCGAAGAAATCAACGCCGACAGGTTCACCTGGTCGATAGCGCTCGAAGACGTGCACATGAACATCGAGGCACGACTCACCGAACTGATAGGCGACGCCGGCAAGAAACTGCACACCGGGCGCTCGCGCAACGATCAGATTGCGACCGACATTCGTCTCTACCTGCGCGATCAGATCGCGGTGTGCATGAGCGGTATCCGTGCTTTTCAGAACGGACTGCTCGACCTCGCCGAACGCGAAGCGCAGACCATACTGCCGGGCTTTACCCATCTGCAGGTCGCACAACCGGTCAGTTTCGGACACCACATGCTGGCGTGGTTCGAAATGCTCGAACGTGACCATGGACGACTCGGAGATTGCGCAACGCGTATGAACCAGATGCCCCTCGGCGCGGCCGCATTAGCCGGCACCAGTTACGATCTCGACCGCGAGTTTACAGCCGAAATTCTGGGTTTTGATATACCCTGCCGCAATTCGATCGACGCCGTCAGTGATCGTGATTTCGCAATCGAATTCTGTGCCGCGTCGGCAATCTGCATGACGCACCTGTCACGCATGGCGGAAGAGCTGGTATTGTGGTCGAGTGCGCAGTTCGATTTTATTCGCTTGCCGGATCGTTACTGTACCGGCTCCTCGATCATGCCGCAAAAGAAAAATCCCGATGTTGCCGAACTGGTGCGGGGAAAAGCCGGACGCGCAACCGGCCACCTGATGAACCTGCTGATGTTGATGAAGGCACAGCCCTTGTCGTATAACAAGGACAACCAGGAAGACAAGGAGCCATTGTTCGATACCCTCGACACCCTGATCGGTTCGCTGCGCGCATTTTCCGACATGGTACCGACGCTCGAAGTCAATCGGGATAAGATGTACCAGGCGGCACAACAGGGGTATGCCACGGCGACCGACCTCGCCGATTACCTGGTCAAAAAGGGGGTCGCATTTCGCGACGCCCACGAAGTGGTTGGCAAGGCAGTCGCATTTGCGATCGAACGGGACAAGGATTTGAGCGCCTGCACGCTCGAGGAGTTACAAAGTTTCGATGCGCGCATCGACCAGGATGTGTTCGAAGTGCTGACGCTTGAAGGATCCCTGAAGGCACGAAATATCACCGGCGGTACCGCACCCGAACAGGTATTGTTCCAGGTCAACGCCGCGCGTGAAATGATCAAGGATTGAAGGTTCATGCCGGGCGTCGGGGTCGTATCCGCTGTTGCGAGGATGATTCGAACTGTTATCGTCCCGGTGTAAACCGGGCCCTGTAATGGCGGCGGGTTACAAGCTTCTCGCTTTCGCGGGGGCCGCTGTTATTGTGTTTTCCCTGCTAGCGCAGGGGCTGCTGTTATTGTGTTTTCCCTGCTGGCGCAGGGGCTGCTGTTATTGTGTTTTCCCTGCTAACGCAGGGGCTGCTGTTATTATGTTTTCCCTGCTAGCGCAGGGGCTGCTGTTATTATGTTTTCCCTGCTAACGCAGGGAAAACCTCACGTTAGAACCTTCTCCAACCATTCGGCGAGATGGAAGATTTCCTGCTCCGATACACTATGTGCCATTCCCTTGTACTCGTGCCATTCTACCGAATAGCCCTCCTGTTCAAGCTGCTTGAGCGAGCGGTAAGCCATGTTTACCGGTATCACCGGGTCGGCTGAACCGTGGGCGAGCAAAATCGGGATGTCGGCGTTGGCCTCGGACTTTTCGCTTTCCAGGGAATCCGCCAATGGCAGGTAGGTCGACATTGCCATGATCCCGGCAAAGCGCTTGTTATGCCGGAGCCCGGCTTGCAATACGATGGCTCCGCCCTGTGAAAAACCGGCAAGCACGATCCGCTCCGGCGCAATACCATTGGAAATTTCCGCCTCGACAAGCTCATCGACCAGTTTAGCCGAAGCACGTATACCTTTTTCATCGGGATCGGCACCGATATCCGCGGAACTGATATCGTACCAGGCGCGCATCACGAAGCCCTGATTGATGGTGACCGGCATCATCGGCGCATGCGGGAAAACAAAGCGAATACTAAACCCCGGATCAAGCCGTAACTCCGGAACAATCGGTTCGAAATCGTGCCCATCGGCACCGAGACCATGCAACCAGATTACACAGGCATCGGGCGCATGCACACCCGTGTTAACTACCAGGGGATCATCAGCCATAACGCGTCTCATCGTATTCAAAGGCCGGCATTATAACGATGGAACGCGATTCCATCACGTATTATTCAGATCACTTAACGGACTGCGTACGCCTCGCGCGCCACGCTTCAGCACATGGGTGTAAATCTCCGTGGTTTTGACATCCTGATGACCGAGTTGTTCCTGTACGGTGCGGATGTCGGCTCCCGATTCAAGCAAATGGGTTGCAAAGGAATGACGCAAGGCATGGCTGGTAACATGCTTTTCAATTCCGGCCTTCAAGGCGGCCTGTTTGAGCGCGCGATTGACGTTGGATTCATCGATATGGTGACGTCGTACCAATCCACTATCGGGATCGATGCTTAGTCGCAGGGATGGAAACAAATACTGCCATCCCAGCGTCTTGCCGGCTTGCTGGTATTTCCGGGCCAGGGCGTTGGGCATCCAGACTCCGGAATATTGGGAGAGCACACTATCCTGTTTGAGAAGCATACGAACCTTTTCGATCTGGACTTGCAACGAAGGCACCAATTCAGGGGCAAGGGTGGTGAGACGGTGATGATGGCCTTTGCCATTCCAAACCTGGAGTTGATGATGGTCGAAATCGATATCCTTAACTCGCAGGCGTATGGCTTCCGATCGACGCAACCCGGACCCATATAATAAAGACGCAACCAGATGTGATGTCCCGGTCATAAACCGCAGCAATTGCGAAACCTCCCCGCGACTCAAAACCACCGGCAGGTTTCGAGCCTTGCGAGATCGATTGAACTCACCTAGAGTTCCAAACGGTTGATCAAGAACTCGATTGTAAAGAAAGGCCAACGCATTCAATGCAACTTTTTGCGTCGATATAGACACACTTCGAGCGACCGCCAGGTGTGTTAAAAACTGCTCAACTTCGATCGCGCCCATATCCTCGGGGTGTCGCATACTGCAGAAAACAATGTAATACCTGATCCAGTACAAATATGACCGGATGGTGCGCTTACTGTAACGACGCACCATCATAAAATCAGAAATTGAATTCAGAAACGGGGAATTGTTGTTGGCAGCTCGACGCATAGTACGAATCCTTTCGATAAACTATTAAACAACCATATCAACTTCCATCCACAATTCAAGGGTATTATCAGGTCAATTACCTGATAACTGGAAAAGTAATTTTCACAGGAGAATTTATTGTTGGATTTCAAAGGCTTTACATCACCCCCAATCAGCCACCCCAATTACCATGTCAACCTGCTAATATATATTACAAGGCCGAAGGCCTTTTAAATAATCTGTTATAAGTCGCTTGGAAACATTCAGATAAAGGAAAAAATTGATGGTTGGAGT
>CAZAVY010000012.1:0-43761 GCA_964488685.1 uncultured Gammaproteobacteria bacterium | reverse complement strand
GGCTACGCCCTGATTTGAACAGGGGACCCCATCATTATGAGTGATGTGCTCTAACCAACTGAGCTACGTAGCCGTCGTAATTTCGCTGAATGTGTGAACTTTTTACTAACTAATTAGCAAACAATACTCACATTTAGCTGCCGGGTTGCGCGGTCGTGAAGAGCGCGCGATTTTCGCTTGATCGCCAGAATCTGTCAAGCCAGCGCTATGTTTAGACATTGAAACGAAAGTGTACCACGTCGGCTTCGTGCATGACGTAATCCTTGCCCTCGAGGCGCCACTTGCCGGCGTCCTTCGCGCCCTGCTCGCCTTTGCCGGAGATATAGGCATCGAATCCGACCACTTCGGCGCGGATAAAGCCTTTCTCAAAATCGGTATGGATCTTGCCTGCGGCAAGCGGTGCGGTATCGCCAACGCGGATAGTCCAGGCGCGAACTTCCTGTGGCCCTGCGGTGAAATAGGTTTGCAGATGCAACAGCTTGTATCCCGCGTGAATGACGCGATCGAGGCCCGGTTCATCCAACCCCATTTCCTGTAGAAATTCCGCTGCCTCGGAGGCCTCGAGCTCGGCAATATCGGCTTCGATTGCGGCGCAGACCGCGACCATTTCGGTACCCTCGCTCCCGGCAAAATCCCGTACTACGTCCAGCTGTGGGTTATCTTCAAAGCCATCCTCGGAGACATTGGCAATATAGAGTACCGGCTTTGCCGTAATCAGATGCAAATCCTTGATCCAGGGCCGCTGCTGGTCCGAGGGCTCGAAACTCCGCGCATTGTTGCCGTCTTCGACATGCGCCTGCACTGCAACCATGAATTCGTATTTAGCCCTGGCTTCCTTTTCGTGAGACTTGGCCTGTTTGGCCGCGCGTTCGGTCTGGCGCGCAATCGATTCCATGTCGGCTAACAACAATTCGGTATTGATCGTCTCGATATCGCTTAGCGGATCGATGGTATTGCTGACGTGCGCAATATCCTCGTCTTCGAAACAACGCACCACCTGCGCAATCGCATCGGTTTCACGAATGTGCCCGAGGAATTGGTTGCCCAGCCCCTCGCCCTTGGAAGCACCGGCGACGAGCCCCGCGATATCGACGAACTCCATCGTCGTCGGGATGATTTTTTTCGGCTGCACAATATCAGCGAGCTGTTGCAACCGCGGATCGGGCACCTCGACCACGCCGACGTTCGGTTCGATGGTGCAAAACGGATAGTTTTCGGCAGCGATGCCGGCCCGGGTTAACGAGTTGAATAGCGTCGACTTACCCACGTTGGGCAAACCGACAATGCCGCATTTGAATCCCATAGCTAGTGCTCTTCAGGTATGCAGGGCCTGCATCGCCTTGTCGATGCGCCCTTCGAAAATTAAAGGCATGATCGCGAGTGTATTGCGATTGGCTTCTTCGATTACACTCAAATCCGCGACTGATGGTCTGTGCAGCACATAGTTGATGACCTGGCTGCTGTCGCCCGGATGACCGATGCCGACTCGAATACGAAAAAATTCGCGGCTACCCAGATGGTTGACGATGTCCCGCAAACCGTTGTGCCCGCCGTGCCCGCCGGCCTGCTTGATTCGGTTGGTGCCCGGGGGTAGATCAAGTTCGTCGTGAATCACCAGAATCTGCTGCGGTGCTATCTTGAAATAACGCGCCAGCGACGCGACCGCCTGCCCACTGCGGTTCACGAAAGTCTGCGGCTTCAGTAAATAGATGTGTTTGCCAGGGGCCTTGAACTTACATTCGTCCGCGTTGTAACGCTTTTCAAATTGGAATCCGGAACCCTGCTCAGCCGCGACCAGGTCGATCAGCCAGAATCCGGCGTTATGCCGCGTGTCAACGTAATCGGCCCCGGGATTACCGAGGCCGACCATCAAACGGATATCTGCAGTTAGCGCAGCCATGTGAACCTGGTTAGCTTAGCCCTCGTCCCCGGCTTCGCCGTCAGACTCTTCAGCATCGCCTTCCGGTGAATCGGCCACTTCGCCTTCAGGTGCCTCATCTTCGATCACTTCTTCAGCACGTGTCTTGACAACCGATACCACGCTGAGATCGTGGTCGTCGTGTTCTGTTTCTTCGATATTCAGCATCGCAGTAATTTCGACCCCTTGCGGCATTTTGATATTGGACAAGTGCAGGGTTTCGCCGAGATGCAGATCTTCGACATCAATTTCAAGATGCTCAGGCAGATCTTTCGGTAATGCGATGATTTCGATTTCCGTTGCCGACTGCGTCATCATGCCACCGTCCATTCTCACACCCACGCAGTCTTCGGCGTTAAGGACGTGAATCGGCACCACAATCTTGATCGGCGTATTCTTGTCGATACGGAAAAAATCGGCATGCAGTATCTTGTTCTTGTAAGGGTGGCGTTGCAGATCGCGCAGAATGACCTCTTCGGTCAGATCACCGACCTGCAGCTCGACTACCTGCGTGTAGATGGTTTCGTGTTCGAGTTCATGCATGAACTTGTTGTGCTCGATACTTATTTGTACCGGATCGCCATGACCCCCGTATACGATTGCCGGAACCAGGCCCTGGTGCCTCAGGCGGCGGCTCGCACCTTTCCCCGAGTCAGAGCGTGGTTCAGCATTCAGATGAATTATGTCTGACATTACTATACTCCAAAAAATAAAAAACCGTCTCTCGACGGAGGCCTGCCTTGCGACCAGACAGGATATAAAGCCACTTGCGTGGCTATCGTCAATCCATATACAACGAACTGACCGATTCTTCAGCGTGGATGCGACGAATTGTCTCCGCCAGCAGTCCTGCCACCGATACCTGGCGGATCCGGGTACATGCCGCTGCCTCTTGCGAGAGCGGTATGGTATCGGTTACCACCATTTCATCCATGGCTGATTGCTCCAGGTTTTCTATCGCCTTACCCGATAAAACCGGGTGGGTACAATAGGCATATACTCCTTTAGCGCCCTCTTCCTTAAGCGCCGCTGCCGCCTGACACAGGGTACCGGCGGTATCGACCATGTCATCGACGATGATGCAGGTCTTGCCTTTTACCGTACCGATAATATTCATTATTTTCGCCAAATTCGGCTGCGGGCGACGTTTGTCGATGATTGCAAGATCGGCATCGTCGAGCTGTTTTGCTATGGCCCGGGCACGAACCACACCACCGACATCGGGTGACACCACGATCATATCCGGGTACTTCTTTTTCCAGATATCACCCATTAAAATCGGCGATGCATAAACGTTATCCACCGGGCATTCGAAAAAGCCCTGGATCTGGTCGGCGTGCAAATCGACCGTCAATACCCGATCAGCACCGACTACGGTGATCATGTTCGCAATCACCTTGGCCGTAATCGGCACTCGCTGCGAACGCACCCTTCGATCCTGGCGTGCATAGCCATAATACGGAATGACGGCGGTGACCCGATTCGATGACGCGCGCTTGATCGCGTCTATCATTACCATCAACTCCATCAGGTTATCGTTGGTGGGTGCACAGGTCGGCTGGATAATAAATACATCCTTTCCGCGTACATTTTCACCGATCTCAACCGAAATTTCGCCATCGCTGAATATCCCCACCGACGCGATCCCCATAGGAATATCCAGGTGCTGGACGATTATTCGCGCTAATTCGGGATTAGCGTTCCCGGTGAAGACCATCAAGTCATTCGTGGCTACACTGCCAACCATCGGGTTCTCTCGTTTTACAAAAAATTTGGCTGGGCCGGCTGGATTCGAACCAACGAATGCCAGGATCAAAACCTGGTGCCTTACCACTTGGCGACGGCCCAAACATTCTTAATTAAGTCAGCAATCCCAATTGCTGGTGAACCGGGTTACGATTCATTGCCCTGACAACGTACCCGTCCCACTGTTTCGGGACCCGTGATTTTACAACTTCTACCTGGCGAAGGCTATCGAACGCGGCGAATACGCAAGCGCCGGTGCCGGACATCCTTGCCATTCCATATTGGCCCAACCAGTCCATTGCCTGGCCCACCTGGGGATACTGGTTTCTTACCACCGGCTCACACACATTACCGCCCGAGCCGCGCAGAAAGGCGCGTATTGTGAGGGGATCACTGTTGCGTGTCAATTCTTGCGCGTCAAAAATTTGAGCCGTTGAAATTGAAATTTTCGGGTCGATTACGAGGTAAGTTGGTTGCGGCAGATCGATCGGCTGCAGTACTTCGCCGATTCCACTGGCCCAGGCAGCCCTGCCACCCACAAAAACCGGCACATCGGCACCCAGTTCAAGTCCGATTTCCGCCAGTTGAACCAGCGATAAACCCAACTCCCAGAGTTGATTCAGCGCCAACAGGCAAGTCGCCGCATCCGAACTGCCGCCACCGAGTCCACCACCGACTGGAATAACTTTGTCGACGCCTATGGTAATGCCCTTGTTTATTTCGAACCGCGATTGCAACAAATTAGCCGCGACAAGCAGGATATCGTCGGCCGCCGCCACCGGTGAATTGCCGGGCAGGCGTGTGATCTTGCCACTGTCATTGACGGTGAACTCGAGGCGATCACAAAGATCGATAAACTGAAACACGGTTTCCAGTAAATGATAACCGTCGTCACGACGTCCGGTAATATGCAACATCAGATTGAGTTTGGCCGGGGCCCATAGGGCCAGTGATTCGGTCACGCCGTCGTCCCTTGTCTTGGCCGATTTTGGAGCGCTTTGCATCCGCATAATAGTTGATGCTGCACTAGTTAAATTCGGGAAAGAGGTCGGAAGGATTTTGCTCCAGTTTCACCGACTGCCAGTGCTCGATGATCAGTTTTAGCGTCACTGTGTCGCTCACCAGCCTCATGCGTCGCGGCAACGGTGGTTGTTGCTGCGAAAAGTAGTCGAGGTAATCGATCGACCACCGGTCTTGCTTGATAAACAACGTATGCCCGTCCATGTCGGCGCGATGGGCAAACCGGATACCCGGTCGAGGCAGCCCACGAATCCAGTATTCGAGCCCGCTGACCGGTAACGACCAGCCAATAACGTCCTCGAGTACGGCTTCCGCCGTGCTGTTCACAAACACCTGGCCGTCCGGCAGCTGTAGTCGGTATACATCTGCGGAACTCGACACGATTCGAAAAACGCCCTGCCCGAAAGGCGCTTCGAGCAACATCTTGAAACCTCCGGCTTCGCGTTGCCAATGGATACCGATGTTATAAACTTCTCCCTTGAGCTTGACGGCGGCCCGGGCGCGCATATCCCAGCTGTCGACAGCGCTTAATGCTCGTTGCTGCTGTTGCCAAAGTTCCTGCGCCTGACGTCGGTCGGACACACCGCCAAGTTGACTACAGCCAGCGATAGCCATTACGGCGACTGCGAAGGAAATGAGTCGGAGCAAGCGCTAAGTGGATGTCAGGGGATAAACCGCTGTATTACTTTTTGCAGCACAGGGTCATCAGGAGATTTTTTGAGCGCCTTTGACCAGACTGTTCGCGCTTCTTTGCGGTTGCCGATAACCCACAGCACCTCACCGAGATGGGCGGCAATTTCCGCGTCATCAAAGCGCGACAACGCTGTCCGAAGAAACCCGATGGCTTTATCAAATTCACCCATGCGAAAGTAAACCCATCCCAGGCTATCGATGATTGCCGCGTCGTCCGGCATTATTTCGATAGCGCGTTTAATATAAGTGTAAGCTTCTTCATAGCGATCGGTCTGATCGGCAAGGGTAAAACCCAGCGCATTAAGCGCATGCGCATTATCGGGCTCGGTTTTGAGTATGGTCTTGATGTCTGATTCAAGCAGGTCGAGACGACCCAGTTTTTCCGCCACCAGGGCACGCGCGTATAACAGGTCACTATTGCCCGGCACGATATCAAGGGCCGTATTAAACACCGCCATCGCCTGTTCGTATCGGCGGGCGCCGCGTAACAATTCACCTTTGGTAATATATATCCGCACCAGGGATCCACCTGACTGACTGCCCTTAAGCATGGCGTCCAGGTGTGTGATCGCTTCATCAGTACGCCCCGATATTCCCAGCATGTCTGCGATACGCAGCTGTGCATCAAACTTGTATTCGCCCACGTGCACCTGTTGATACCAGTCGATTGCCACGTCATATTGCTTTCGATTTTCGAAGATACGCCCCAGGTAGTACTGTGCTTCGCCTTCGCGCTGCTTCAGCCCGAGCAGAATCATCATGTATTTTTCGGCATCATCCAGGCGTTGCGACTCGAGTGACAACAATCCAAGGGTATAAATCAGCTCGACGTCATGCGGCGAGTTCTGGTGGAGTGTTTCAAATTCAACCCGCGCCTTTTCGTATTCCTTGATATCGACCAGCATGCGCGCGTAAGTAAGCCGCAGGGCTTGATCCTGGGGATTACCGGCAACGGCTTTGTGCAGGCTGACAATGGCTTCACTCGATCTACCCAGCCGAAGTAAGACCTTGGCGCGTGCCGAATGCGCCCCGTCGATCTCGGTCAGCGCAATGGTCCGATCGAGGAATTCAAGTGCCTCTTTCGGGCTGCCACTTTGAGCCGCCAACATGCCGTGCAAAAACTGCGCATAGGCTTTTTCGGAATAATTTTGCGCGATGCGTCGTGTCACGGCGAGCGCGGTATCGGTATTTTTTTCGCGCGCCATCACTCCAAGCAAGGGTGGGAATAATTTCTCGTCCCCGAGATCGCTGGTCGCGATCAGATCATTTAAATAAATAAATGCTTCGTCGACCTTGCTTTGACGGATGTAAATCGCCGCGATTACCTGGCGGGCCTCGACTCGTATAGGATCTAGCTCAATCCAGCGTTGAGCCGCTTCAGCCGCGGCTTTCAGATCCTGCCCATAGACCGCGACCCGAACCGCGCGTTCCGCCAGGTCAGGGTTATCCTGCGATTTTGCAACTTTCAGATATTGCTCGACCGCAAGCGAAGTATTGCCCTGATTCAAGGCGATTTCAGCTACCATCAAGGCGTAGCTGGCGTCTGCGAATTCGTTTTGTTGCGAACTTAAACTATTAATCTGCACCGATTGCATTTCGACTAAATCCGCCGCCTGTGAACCGGGCAGGGACAGACCGGCGCAGGCCGACAACAGCAACATCGCCGCAACGAAGACGACACCAAAAGCGGGCTTGATAAAACTCAATCTGGATTCCACAGGTTAAATAACACCAAGTGTAGCATCTCGATGTAGAATTGTATTTACCCTGATTTGTTCCATGGATGTTGAATTTGATTGTCTTATGTCCGAAAATCGACTGCTGGCATCAGACCTTTCCTGAACATGGCCTTATATTCTATTGGCATAAATCATCTGACTGCTCCGGTCGACATCCGCGAAAAGATTGCGTTTGCACCGGATCAAATGAGTCACGCTTTGCATCAGCTTCAGGGTATCCCTGCGGTTAACGAATCAGTTATCGTATCGACTTGTAATCGGACCGAAATATATTGCGATACCTCCTCGGATTGCGGCGACATCATTACCGGCTGGCTGACGAGTCACCATGGTATCAATGAAAACGGCCTTTCCCCGTATATTTACCAGCATAGCGACCAGGAAGTCGCACGCCACCTGTTCCGGGTTGCTTCCGGGCTCGATTCGATGGTGCTTGGAGAACCACAGATCCTGGGACAACTAAAGGTTTCCTACGACCAGGCCCGTGGTGATAATGCGATCAACTCGATTCTTGATCGCCTGTTTCAGCACTCCTTCAGTGTTGCCAAGCGCGTTCGTTCCGACACCGAGATCGGCTCCAATCCGGTCTCGGTGGCGTTCGCGGCAGTGAATCTGTCGAAACAGATTTTGGGCAACCTGGAAGATTTACACGCCCTCCTGATCGGTGCCGGAGAAACCATCGAGCTGGTATCAAGGCATTTGCACCGGCAAAAAATCGGTTCGATGACGATCGCTAATCGCAATCTGGACCGGGCCCGTCTACTCGCCGACCAGATCGATGCCGAAGCAGTCCCGATAAACTCGGTGCCGCAACAACTGATGCGTGCCGATATCGTCATTTCGTCAACCGCAAGCCAACTGCCTATTCTGGGTAAGGGCGCAACCGAATCCGCACTGAAACAACGTAAACATCGTCCCATATTCATGGTCGATCTCGCCGTTCCCCGCGACATCGAATTCGAGGTCGGAACCCTTCAGGATATTTATCTTTATACCGTTGATGATTTGAAGACCGTAGTAGATGAGAATATGCGCGGGCGCGAGCTTGCCGCCGAAGCAGCCCTGGAGATCATTAATCTCGAAGTGACAATGTTTGACCAGTGGCTCAAAACCTACCAGTCGGCGGATCAGATTCGACATTTACGCGACGGCGCCGAATTGATAAAACAACAGGCGCTCGATAAAGCGCTGTCACAGTTGCAAAAGGACTCCGATCCAGAGCAGGTACTGCAAAAACTGGCCAACGAAATTACCAATAAACTGATGCACAAACCAACCATTGAAATGCGCAAGGCGCTGCAAAACGAAGATCAGGAGCGAATTCGATTACTCAAATCCCTGCTCACACCGACTCGCCCCAAGCTATGAAGGAATCGCTGTTATTAAAGCTGGAAACACTTTGCGCCCGTCACCAGGAGATCGCCGGATTGCTGGCCGATATCGAAATCATTAACGATCAGGATCGGTTCCGAAATCTTTCCATGGAATACGCGCAACTTGAAGATTTGGTGAAAAAATTCACCGCGTTTCGGGCGACTCAGCGCGCACTCGAATCGGCGCGCGAAATGCTATGTGAAGACGACGCCGAAATGGTTGCGCTGGCACAGGAGGAGGTTGATGAAAACACCGACCGGATCGAAACGCTCGAGATCGAACTACAGAAATTGTTGTTACCAAGAGATCCCGACGACAACGCCAATGTATTCCTCGAAGTCCGCGCCGGCACCGGGGGTGACGAGGCGGCAATATTCGCCGGCGACCTGTTTCGCATGTACAGTCGTTACGCCGAGACACAGAAGTGGCAGCTTGAAGTACTGACCAGTAGCGAGGGCGAGCACGGAGGTTACAAGGAAATCATCGCCCGCATTATCGGTAACGGCGCTTATTCACATCTGAAGTTCGAGTCGGGTGCACACCGCGTACAAAGAGTACCCGAGACCGAATCGCAGGGACGCGTACATACATCAGCCGCTACCGTGGCGATCATTCCCGAAGGCGAAGAGGTAAAAATGATCGAAATCAAGCCGACGGACTTGCGTATCGATACCTATCGCGCCTCGGGCGCGGGGGGTCAGCACGTCAATAAAACCGATTCCGCAATTCGTCTGACCCATATCCCGACCGGTACCGTGGTCGAATGTCAGGATGAGCGCTCGCAACATAAAAATAAGGCGCGCGCGATGTCGCTACTTCAGGCGCGTATATACGGCGCCGAAAAACAAAAGCAGGATGCCGAACAAGCCGCCGAGCGCAAGTCTCTGGTGGGTGGTGGTGATCGTTCTGAGCGAATCCGAACCTACAATTTCCCTCAGGGCAGATTGACCGATCATCGTATTAACCTGACCCTGTACAAACTCGATGAAATCTTGCAGGGGAACCTCGGCCAGGTGGTGGATCCGCTGATGCATGAATACCAGGCCGAACAACTCGCCAACCTCAGCAACGAAGACCGTGGAATCAACTAACCCATCAAAAATCCATTACCTCGGCGCCAGCACAATCCTGCCCATGCCCAGGATAACATTGTCATCAACAGTTTTATGGCATCGCGCGCAAGGCTGATTACCAGCTACCAGGTATCTGAAATTTCTGACGTCCTCATTGCCGCCGGAGCAAGGCATGATCAGGTACTAAATATCTGAATTTTTCTGGCGCTCTCGGTGGCGTGAGGGCAAGGTAAAGAATTCCGCAATAGCGCGAGCAATACAATAACGTATGCGAGTTTTTTGCGGAAATGTTTAACGCCGCTATCACGGCACCGAGAACGTCAAATTAAAGAAGGCCGTCCCTGGCCACGTGATATCATCAATAGTTCGGGGGAGGAGATATTGATGTACACAGTTACTATATATAGTAGAATTTCGAGATTTCCATAGTGAAAAAGTTCCTATTTCAAAAATTCCTGTTTCATGCGTGAACAAATCGACGCTGCGCTGCGCTGGGCCAGGGACAGTGTCACCGCCTGCAGCGAAAGCCCGGGAATGGATGCAGAACTACTATTGGCCCATTGCCTGGATAAACCACGCAGTTTTCTCTATGGCCATCCCGAATATTCACTGAGTGATTCATGCTGGCAACGGTATCAGGCACTGGTTAGGGAACGACGCCGACCCACCCCCATCGCCTACTTGCTTGGAAGGCGCGAATTTTACTCGATGGAGTTTGCGACAACGCCCTGCGCCCTGGTGCCCAGGCCTGAGACAGAATTGCTGGTCGGGCATGCGTTGCAACAGATTCCCGAAGAGCGGTGTTTCAAGCTCTGTGACCTTGGAACCGGCAGCGGAATTATCGCGATTACCCTTAAAAAACTGCGCCCAAACGCGATCGTCTATGCGACAGATATCGATCCCGCTTGTGTCGCGCTGGCGCGTGTAAATGCCCGCAGCCACGACACCGAAATCGAATTCATCGAGTCTGACTGGTACCAGCAGTTTCCGCAGGGGCTCAAGTTTGACCTGATAGTTTCGAATCCACCCTATATCGCCGCAAACCACCCATTTTTGAGCCAGGGTGATCTGCCGGGAGAACCTCAAATTGCGCTCACGCCCGGAACAACCGGCCTCGAAGCCTTACAACAAATCATCAGCCAGGCACCAAGCCACCTGGTTAACGGCGGTGGTTTGATACTGGAGCATGGTTACGACCAGCCGGCCAGGGTTACCGAATTACTGCTAGCCCATGGATTTGGCGAGATCCGTTGTGAAACTGACCACAGCGAATTGCCACGCAACACGATCGCCAAACTGGTTGAAAATCAAAATACCGGGCGTAGGCTCTGAGCATGGAACAAGCGGACCGCTATAGATGTCGCCGCATTTACCTGAAGCCCAGCGACGATCCAGGCCACCAGGCTAACGATAAATACGGGGAAGATTACCACTAGATAGTCTGCCTGACTTAGGATAAATCTACTGCGGAAAAGGCATTTTGGCCAGATTGTCCTATCCAATTCGTTGAATATGAGTGACTATTCGCCTCATTCGATAGAAAAATCTGACTCAAAATGCCTTTCCCTCGCTACGACACCCTAAGTCCGACAGACTCCTAGTGTATGCAATAACACCGCTAGATATTGCAGTTGCGTTCATTCCGGTGATCGCAACCCTGATCATCATATTCTACTGGTCGAATAGCATCCGGCACGCCGCTATCGCGATCCTGCGGATGCTGATACAACTGCTGCTGATCGGTTACGCCCTGGATTTCATCTTCAATGCAAACGATCAGTGGATCATCATAGCGGTACTGTGTTTCATGTTGGTCGCAGCGAGCTGGATTGCGCTCGGTGCCCTGCCCGTAAAGCGCTCGACTTTAATGGCCTACAGTTTGGCAGCAATTGCCGGGGGCGGCATAGTCAACCTGGTATTGATTTCCCAGGGCGTGTTGCACGCGGATCCCTGGTATCAGCCGGCGATTATAATTCCGTTAGCCGGCATGATTTTTTCCAATTCCATGAACAGTGTCAGTCTCGCCGGCGAACGTCTCTACAGCGAACTTGGTCATCACAATGACTACGCGCGTGCTCGCAATACCGCGTTTCAGGCAGCGTTGATACCGATCACCAATTCATTGCTCGCGGTCGGCCTGGTATCGCTACCCGGTATGATGACGGGGCAGATTCTGGCCGGGGCTTCACCCTTGATCGCGGCGAGATACCAGATTATCGTGATGTGCATGATATTCAGTTCCGCTGGTATCTCCACCGCCCTGTTTCTGTGGTTGATTCGTACCCGCGGCCAACAGAAAGATCCTTCCAAAGGAGTTGATACATGTGGTTAGTCCTCGGTGTTATGGTCGCGGCGGCACCGTTGGCGGCATTAATATATCTCGCTACCTTGAATGGGAAGTTTCGACTCAAGCGTAGCCTCAAAATCGAGGCCTCTGCGGATTTGGTATTCGCAACAATTATCGATCTCAAATCCTGGCCCGAGTGGAGCCCATGGTTAATGCACGAGCCTGGCACCCGGCTAAGTTATAGCGAGAACTACCAGGCGGAAGGTGGTTATTACAGCTGGGATGGCGAGCGGGTCGGTGCCGGCAAAGTTTCTCACGTCAGCATAAACCCGGTTACCAGCATTAAGCAGCAAATCGAGTTCCTGCGTCCCTTCAAATCGATAAATACCATCAACTGGGGATTCGAAACCAGCGATCGGCATTGCATCGTTAGCTGGGAAATGTCGGGTAGCCTGCCGTTCCTGTTTCGTTTCATGACCCGAAAAACTGAAGCGATGATCGGCCGGGATTACGAACTCGGCCTGGCATTACTGAATGGCTATATGAATGCTACCGCCGCTCACCCTGAATTGGCGTTTATCGGCCGCGAAGACCTAGAGGATTTCAGTTACTGGGCAATTCCCTGCAATGGGAATCTGCGCCAGCTAGAAACCGCCCGTCGGTCTGGCATCGAAACCCTTCGCGGCACCGAGGCTGGGACTGCCGGTCTGGCACTGATGCTATACCACCGTTTCGACCCGGATGCATCGCAATTTCAAACCGAAATTGCGATTCCAATCAGCAACAACACGCCACAATCGAATTACATTCAGCGCGAATTCACGGGAGGGCGTTACTTTCAAATGACACTGCACGGCGACCACCAGTTTTTACCGTTGGCCTGGTACGCATTGCGCAGTCATTGCCGCATACATAAAATCAAGTTCGACAAGCGCAGACCCGCACTCGAAATTTATCACGATGATCCTTCAAAGGTCAGCGACAGCAACCAGATTGCAACCTCGCTATATCTCCCCATAAAATAACCAGGATCAATTTACTTCCTGGCGCATTCCAACTCCAAATTTTATACAAACTCGCAGGTGGCGTAGTTTCGGACTTTACCAGCGCTGCGAGAGCAAGGCGAAAAATTTTGTAATAACGCGAGCAATACCCACAAGTATGCGAGCGTTTTGCGAAGTTTTTCAACGCGACTATCGCAGTGCTGGTAACGTCCGAGGGGAAAAAAATGGCTGGTCGTTAGACCAGCCGAATTGCCGTAATCGACAAATATAACCAAAGGAGGACATCGTGAGAGAGGTTAGGTGTTCTTAACCTTTAACACATTGATATATATAGGTCATAAATTATAAATTTCCAGCTAAAAAACGATAAACGGCAATAAAAACAGTATATATGGAGCAACTTATTGATTTTATAGCTTAATATATTTTTGTAACTTATTGAATTATATATACTTAGTTGAAATAATTACCCGTTCAATATATTTAAATTTTATCTCTCTTTACCGATGCTTTTTTTACGGGTTAAGCGCCGTATCAGGCTTGATGTATCCCAGCGGTTGCCGCCCATCGCCTGCACTTCACCGTAATAGTCGTTGACGATTCGCGTTACGGGCAATTCAGCACCGTTATTCCGAGCCTCTTCGAGGCAAATCGAGAGGTCTTTGCGCATCCAGTCAACCGCGAATCCGAATTCAAACTCATCGTTGAGCATGGTACCGCCACGATTTTCCATTTGCCAGGATCCGGCGGCACCCTTGGAGATCACCTCGACAACCTTGTGACCATCAAGGCCCGCTCGCTGTGCAAAATCGAGCCCTTCTGAAAGACCCTGGACCAACCCGGCGATACATATCTGGTTAACCATCTTGGTCAACTGGCCGGCACCGACGCTGCCGAGTAGTTCAGCTGCACGCGCGTAACTCATAATCACGGCGCGAACTGCATCGAAGCTTACCTGATCGCCACCGACCATGACCGTAAGCACACCGTTTTCGGCGCCCGCCTGCCCACCGGAGACGGGGGCATCGAGAAAAGGAACATGCGATTTATCGGCAATTTCGCGGGCGACATTGGCCGATGCAGTGGTATGGTCAACCAGAATCGCGCGCCCGTTACATCCAGCCAGGACTCCGTCTTCGCCAAATACCACCGAACGCAAATCATCGTCATTACCGACGCAGATAAATATAAAATCCGCACCCTCTGCAGCCTCTCGGGGGGTATGCGCGAAATCGCCCTGGTTTTGCCGGCACCATTGTTCCGCCTTCGCAGAAGTACGGTTGTAAACTCTGGTTTGATACCCGGCTTTGGCGAGGTGTCCCGCCATCGGGTAACCCATAACTCCGAGCCCGATAAAGGCGACTTGTTGCTTGCTCATTTTTATTCCTGTCGATTAATGCCGCGGTGATTTTACACGAGCCCGCGAATGCGCGCTGCAATTTGATTGTTCAGGCCGGCTGCAAATTGGCCATGTTGGCGATCAACCACTTGCTGCCGGCGGTTTCAAAATTTACCTGCACCCTGAATTGCGGTCCCTGTCCTTCAAGATCAAGTACGATACCGTCGCCGAAGCGTGCATGCTTGACTCGCTGGCCGACAAACAGGCCGGTTTCGGACTGCTCCAACCCTATGCGCGGTGATGCCAGCATCACGGGACGACTGAAGTTGGCCTTGGGTCTGATTTCCTGCATCAGTTCATCCGGTATTTCGCGCACGAAACGTGACAGCACGTTGTAACTCTCGTTACCGTATAAACGGCGAACCTCGGCACTGGTTACGACCAGTTGCTCGCGTGCCCTGGTAATACCGACATAACAGAGGCGACGTTCTTCTTCCATGCGTCCGGGTTCTTCACTGGAACGCTGGTGCGGAAACAGCCCTTCCTCCATACCGACCAGGAACACCAGCGGGAATTCAAGTCCCTTGACCGAGTGCATGGTCATCAGCTGCACGCAATCCTCCCAGGCATCACCCTGGGCCTCTCCCGCTTCAAGCGCGGCATGCGCGAGAAAGGCGTCGAGGGTAGACATGTTTTCCTCGATCACGGCGTCGTATTCAAAACTTTTTCCGGCGCCTACCAGTTCCTGCAGGTTCTCGATACGTGATTGTCCTTTTTCGGTGTTATCTTTTTTAAAATGAACCTCGAGGCCGCTGATTTCGATCCCGGTCTTGATTTGTTCGCCCAGCGACAAATCTCCCAGTTCGGAGGTCATACGTCCAATTAAATCGATGTATGCCAGCAATGCGCCACGGGCACGGGCGCTCAATTGCTCGGTGGCGATCAGGTCCTTACTCGCGATCCACAGCGAAACAGATTGCGCGCGCGCATGATTGCGAATCTCGTCGATGGTTTTTTGCCCGATACCACGCGGGGGGTGATTAACGGTGCGTTCAAAGGCGTTATCGGCAGTCGGGTTCGAAATCATACGCAGATAGGCGAGCGTATCCTTGATTTCGGCGCGCTCAAAATATCGTAAGCCGCCATACACGCGATACGGGACGCCCCGCGCAACCAGGGTTTCTTCGAACTGGCGTGATTGTGCATTGGAGCGATAGAGCACCGCTATATCCTTACGACTACGATCCTGCGCGACCCAACTTTCGATACGATCTATGACGAAACGCGCCTCGTCCTTTTCATTG
This sequence comes from uncultured Gammaproteobacteria bacterium, assembly GCA_964488685.1. GTDB lineage: Bacteria > Pseudomonadota > Gammaproteobacteria. Next base: position 28,264 of record CAZAVY010000012.1, on the reverse strand, counting down.
TAGGCCGAGTAAATTAGGATTTGCTCGCCGTCTTCGCTTTGGGTCCACAATTCCTTGCCCAGGCGGGAGTGGTTGTTGCTGATCAAGGCGTTCGCGGCTTTTAGAATATTGCCGGTGGAACGGTAATTTTGCTCCAGCCTGATGACCCGCGTGTCGGCAAAGTCACGCTCGAAGTGATGCAGGTTTTCGATGCGCGCACCGCGCCAGCCATAAATCGATTGATCGTCATCACCGACCACGAACACCGGGGTTTCAGCGCCAGCCATCAAACGCAGCCAGGCATACTGGATCGCATTGGTGTCCTGGAATTCATCCACCAGGATATGCTGAAAACGGCGCTGGTAATGCCCCCGGATATCATCGTCATCGCGAATCATTTCCAGCACACGTAACAATAACTCGGCGAAATCAACTACCCCGGCAGTTTCGCACAACTCCTGGTAAAGGCGATAGATCTCCAGCATCTGTTGTTGAATCGGGTCCTGCCCGGGATCGATGTGCGCCGGTCGCAAGCCTTCGTCCTTGTTGTGATTGACAAACCATTGCGCCTGCTTGGGAGGCCAGCGGGCTTCGTCCAGATCGAGCTGCCTGACGACTCGTTTTACCATGCGTAGCTGGTCGTCACTATCCAGGATCTGAAAGTTCTGCGGTAATCGAGCGGCCTCGTAGTGCTGTCGCAACATTCGATGCGCGATTCCGTGAAAGGTGCCGACCCACATCGCTGCAGCGGAAATACCCAGTAAAGATTCGACGCGTGCGCGCATTTCCGCCGCAGCCTTGTTGGTAAAGGTAACCGCAAGTATGCTATAGGGCGACAAGCCGTCAACTTCACAGGCCCAGGCGATCCGATGCGTCAGAACCCGCGTCTTTCCACTGCCCGCACCGGCGAGCACCAGCAGCGGTCCAGGTTCGGCGCTGACGGCTTCGCGTTGACGATCGTTCAGGGAATCAATTAAGTGTGATACGTCCATTTTGCGGCAGGCATTTAAGTCGAGCCGCTATTGTAACAATTCACTAATAGGGAGTAAGCAGGAATCTGATCCTGCGAATATTTTTCTGGCAGTTTGTCGGGTCTACCGCGCCTGCGATTGCCGGTTAGATGAAGCCATCCAGGATAAGACCTTTGATCGGGGGATCAGAAACAGCGCGCTGATAAGAATCGATCGCACGTCGATTTTGCGGATCGATCTGTAAATTTAGTTGGGGCCGATAACGGTTGTCACTAACAACCGGGTCAAGCAATTCGCCTCGATAAACATAGGTCGGTGCAAGCTGTCGGGTGACATCGGCAAAATCACTTTTGCTATCCGCAACCGAAACCACGGGCCGCGTTAGCGGTCGGTCCGGGTAAATCGGCAGTTGCGTTGGGCTAGTGGTGATAATGGCGTTCACAAATCATTCCCGTATCGGGTTTCTCTTCAAATTCACGTTGGGGGCAATAATATTAGCTGAAAGGTCAAAATATTGTCGATTTGGTTCAATTATCCCACTTTTTTTTGGCAATTATGTCACTTTTTCGGGATTGTACCCACTTGGAACCCTGATCGCTGACTTCCTTCTTCCAGAATGGGGCATCGGTTTTGAGGTAATCCATGATGAATTCGCAGGCCGCAAAGGCATCGCTACGATGCGCACTCAGCACCGACACCATCACAATTTGATCCGCCGGTTTCAGTACTCCGACGCGGTGGACAATCGCCAGATCGGCAATTTGCCAGCGTTCCCGGGCTTTTGCAGCGATTCCCTGCAGCGCTTTCTCGGTCATTCCCGGGTAATGTTGGAGCGTCATTTGCTGCAATGAATCGCCCTCAATATCACGCACCAGGCCGATAAAACTCGCGATCGCGCCGATATCGCTGCGCCCTGCCAGCAGCTCACGATTCAATGCCGCAATGTCAAAATCTTCTTGCTGGATCCTGATTAGCATCACACAACTCAATTAAAAAATTGCGCAAATGGCAGATAGTTTACTGTTTCACCGGCGCGTACCGTCTGATTTTCTGCAATTTCAACGAAGCCATCGGCCCACACCGTTGAAGTTAGAACTCCGGAATCCTGGTTTGGGTAAATTTGAACCACGGTTTGGTGGTTTGAATCGGTGGCGAGTCGGGCGCGTAAAAACTCGCGACGACTGTCAGGTTTCAGCCAGTTAAACTGCGCCGTTACCGGCAACGCCACGGGTAACCGCCAGGCACGCCCCTGCATAATCTGAATTGCCGGGCATACAAACAGGCAAAATGTCGCAAACACCGATACCGGATTTCCAGGTAGCCCCAAAAAAGCGGTGTCGTTGATCTGGCCGTAGGCGAGCGGTTTCCCGGGTTTTATTCCGAGACGCCACATCCGTAAATCGCCCAGTTGTTCGATTGCAGCACGTACGTGATCTTCTTCGCCCACCGATACCCCGCCGCTGGTCACCACCAGGTCTGCCTGGGCCGACGCCCGCAACATCGCTTCCCGGGTTGCCTCGAGGGAATCGCCGACCAATCCGAGATCGATGATTTCACAACCCATGGTCTGCAGCAAACCGTGCAGGGTGTAACGGTTGGAATCATAAATCTTGCCGATCGCAAGTGTTTCTCCCGGCTCGACCAGCTCGTCGCCAGTAAAGAAAATGCCGACCCTGATCGCGCTGAACACCGGCAGGGTTTGCAATCCAACCGAGGCCGCGAGACCGATATCCTGAGCTCTGAGACGACAACCCCGTTGTAATATGGTGGCGCCACAACGGATGTCATTTCCCCTGGGTCGCACATTGTTGCCACTGGTTGGGCGTGACTCGAAGCTGATGCCTTGATCGTGAGCCCGGACCTGCTCCTGCATAATGACCGCATCGGCGCCATCCGGGACCGGTGCGCCGGTGAAAATTCGTGCCGCGCTGCCCGGGGCCAGTTTTGCGACCGCTGCACCGGCGGCAATACGCAGTGATAACGGCAGGCTGGTGGTTCCATTGGAGGCGAGGTCAGCGGTATTAATGGCATAGCCATCCATCGCCGACATCGCGCAGCCAGGCACATCGATCCCGGATTCGATTGACTCCGCCAGCACCTTACCCAGGGCCTCACGCAAAGGCGTATCAACAATCTTGCCAGGTGCTACGATGCTACTGGTCAGCTGTTCGAGTGCTTCGTGGTAAGCCAGTAACGACGAGGTGTCGCAACGATCCATATCAGTGCTCACTAATGCATGCCTGCATACTACATGAAGGCAGCGAAGCCGGGGGCGGAGTTCGGCAAACAAGGTCCAAAAATCGGGACATGGCCACGGCAGCCACTTTGCAGGTTCGCAGTAGCAATGCGCCGCAGCGATAGGTCCATGCACCCTCGCGGGCGTCAGACCTTTTATCCCACACCGGTATAGTCCTGTCGCTCACCAATCCAGTTGCGCAACAGCTCCTTGCGTATCTCGGTATTTTCCGGTCGTTGCATCAGTCGTGCCAGTTCCGCAACCTGCGAAAACCGGTTCCGGTCTCGCATCAGGTCGGCAATTTTAAAACTCAATTCGCCGGTTTGACGCGTGCCGAGTACTTCACCGGCGCCACGCAATTCGAGGTCCTTTTCCGCAATTGAAAATCCGTCCTGGGTGCTGCGAATTATTTCGAGCCGGGTACGCGCCAGTTGAGAAAGGCTGTTCTTAACCAGAAGAATACAGAAACTTTCGCGCGCACCCCGGCCGACGCGCCCTCGTAACTGGTGGATTTGAGCCAATCCAAGGCGCTCAGGATTCTCGATTATCATGATGCTGGCGTTAGCTACATCGACACCGACCTCAATCACCGTGGTCGCGACCAGAACATGGGTATCCCCTTTTTTAAAGTCGCTGATCGCAGCCTCTTTGGCAGCCGGCTTCATACGCCCATGCACCAGCCCAACCGACAATTGGGGTAACCGCTCGCAGAGGGACTGGTAAGTCAACTCGGCGGCCTCGCCTTGCAATGCTTCCGACTCTTCGATCAGGGTACAAACCCAATATACCTGCCCGCCTTGTTCACAGCTAGCAGCAACGCGCTGGATCAAGCTGCCACGCTGTTGCTCGGAGACAATCGAAGTAGTTACCGGCTTGCGTCCCGGCGGCAATTCATCGATCTGCGAGTAATCGAGATCGGCATAAATCGACATCGCCAGGGTACGCGGTATCGGTGTCGCGGTCATGATCAGCTGGTGCGCCATCTCGCCGTCACGGGTTTTCCTTTGCAAGGAGAGCCGTTGGTCCACTCCAAAGCGATGCTGTTCATCGAATATGATAAAACCGAGTCGGCTGAACTCGACGCTGGCCTGGAACAGCGCGTGGGTTCCGATCACAATCTGGGCCTCACCGGAAGCGATCAATTGCAACTTCTGCTCTCGTTTCTTGCCCTTATCGGCACCCATCAGGTTCACCACGCCAATACTCAAAGGTTGTAACCAATGGCTGAAATTTTGAAAGTGCTGCTCGGCGAGAATTTCGGTAGGAGCCATTAATGCGACCTGGTAACCGGACTCGATGACCGGCAGGCATGCGAGCGCCGCGACCACGGTTTTGCCCGATCCCACATCGCCCTGCACCAGGCGAATCATTGGTTTACCACCAGAAAAATCCTGCATTAACTCCTCAATTACACGCTGCTGGGCAGCCGTCAGTTTGAATGCCAGAGCTTGCTGTAATCGCAGCTGTAATTTGGCATCTGGAATAATTGCAGGATTCTTGCGGCGACGTATCAATCGTCGTCGTTCAAGCAGAGCGAGTCGATGTGCCGCAAGTTCTTCGACGATAAAGCGATATTGCGCCGGGTGTCTATGCTGTGCGATCAGTTCACTATCTGTTTTATTTTCAGGGCTATGTAATTCGATCATCGCCGAGGTAAACCCCGGAAAGTTGTTTTTATCCAGCCAGGCAGGTGGCAAAGTTTCTACGATACCCTCGGATTTAAGTTTCTCGATTACCTGCTGCAATATCCGTTTTATCGATAATTGATGCAGACCCTCGGTCGTCGGATAAATCGGCGTCAGGGTTTTTTGAAGCGGGGATGGTTTATCCCGTGTTATGATTTCGACTTCGGGATGAATCATTTCAAGCTCCCCCTGTGCCGTCCTGACCTCACCGAAACAGCGTAGCCAGTTCCCTTTTTCAAACAGTTTTTGCTGCCTGGCGTTAAAGTAGAAGAAACGCACTGTGATGACACCGGTATTGTCAGCGAGCTTGGCGGCCAGCACGCGCCGTGACCGCCCCTGGCGTCGGAACTGAACTCCGAGGTGCAATACTTCGGCTTCAATCTGACTGCGCTGCCCCGATTGAAGCGATCCTATTGGAGACACAAAGGTACGATCTTCGTAACGTAGCGGCAAATGAAACAGCAGGTCGCGCTGCCGGGTCAGACCCAGTTTTAGTAGCTTTTCGGCCACCTTGGGGCCGACACCTTTTAGAAAACGCAATCCCTGTTCAGACCAATGCTCCATTCCATTGTCAGTCGAGGACCAGTACCGCATCCATTTCTACACCAACCGCCCTGGGTAGAGCGGCCACACCAATCGCAGCTCTCGCCGGATAGGGCTGTTGGAAGTACTGCGCCATGATTTCATTGACGGTCGAAAAATTTCCCAGATCGGTAAGAAAGATATTCAACTTTACGGTGTCGGCGAGACTACCGCCGGCAGCTTCGGCTACCGCCTTGAGGTTATCAAAAACGCGAGTGATTTCGGCCTCAATGCCACCTGTGACAATTTCCATGCTGGCTGGATCCAGTGGAATCTGGCCCGAAATATAGACCGTGTTGTCGACCTTGACGGCCTGCGAGTAGGTTCCGATCGCCTGTGGCGCGGCATCGGTCTGGATTATGGTTTTTGCCATGTTTTGCCTCCAGCTGGAAAATTCTGGATTATGCGGGTATTCACGGTACTGGCAATAACTATCTGCGCCAGATGCGATTGACCACTTGCAGCCGGCGCAATTTCTTCATGATGCGCGCAAGGTGAATGCGATCGTTAACCGTGACCACGAATTCTATGGTCGAAATGCGGCCATCCTTTTCGGTTACATTGACGTGCTCGATGTTGGATGTAGCGTTGGCGATTGTCGTCGCCAGTGTCGCAAGTACGCCGCGTTGATTGGCAACCTGAACCCTCATATAGGCCAGGTACTCGCCCTCGACATGTTCGGACCACTGCACCGACAACTGCCGATCTTCCTTGCTGCGCTCGGTAATATTGGGACAACTGCGCTGATGAATGACAATACCCTTACCGGATGACATGAAACCGGCAATCGCATCTCCCGGCACCGGCCGGCAACATTTTGCAAACGATACCACCATCCCTTCGGTGCCCTTGATCGCAAGCGGTTTGCCGGTATCATCGAAACAAGTAGTGTCATTCTCGATGTCGTACATTGCTTTCGCGACCAGGCTCGAGTTGCGATTGCCGAGACCGATTTCTGCCAGCAACTCTTTCACATCGGACATGTGGTACTGGTCGAGCACCCTTTTAAACCGGGTCTTTGGAATGGCAACGTCGCGACCCTTGATCTGATGGACCGATTGCTGCAACAGTCGTTGCCCTAGCGAAATTGCTTCCGTCTTTTGCAGTGATTTCAAAAAATGTCGAATATTGGTGCGCGCCTTTGCGGTATTCACAAAGTCGAGCCAACTGGGGTGCGGCCGGCTTGCCTCGGAACAGATAATCTCGATGGTTTGACCATTGTGAAGCCGACTTCCTAACGGTGACATGTGGTGATCGATTCGCGCCGCTACACAGGTATTGCCGACATCGGTATGCACCGCGTAAGCGAAATCAACCACGGTTGCACCGCGCGGTAATTTCTTAATCGCGCCCTTCGGGGTGAACACGTAGATCTCGTCGGGAAACAGATCGACCTTGACGCTTTCCAGAAACTCTTGCGAACTACCCGATTTTTGTTGCATCTCGAGCAGGCTTTTCAACCACTCGAGTGCGCGACCCTGGGCATTGGTTGTGCTGCTTTCGCCCTCCTTGTAAATCCAGTGCGCGGCAATTCCGGATTCGGCAAAGTAATCCATTTCACCGGTCCGAATCTGCACTTCGATGGCGACGCCGTGCGGCCCGAACAGGCTGCTATGCAGCGACTGGTAGCCATTGGCTTTGGGGATCGCGAGATAATCCTTGAACTTGCCCGGCAGCGGTTTGTAGAGGTTATGCATCACGCCGAGGACGCGGTAACAGTCATCTACCGACTCCGTCATGATGCGTACCCCGAAGACATCGGTCAGCTCTTTGAAACTGAGCTTCTTATCCTTCATCTTGCGATAGATGCTGTGTATGTTTTTCTGGCGGTATTTGACAGTGGCGACGATGTTTGTATCTTTTAGCCGCTGCCGGATAGCGGCCTCGATGGTATTGAATATCTCCTTGCGATATCCGACCACTTCCTTGCAGGCACTTTCGAGCGCTCGATAGCGCATCGGGTACGCTGCCTTGATCGACAGGTCGAGCAATTCGTGACGCATCTTGAAGATGCCGAGCCGATTTGCAATGGGCGCGTATATGTCCATGGTTTCAAGTGCGATGCGACGGCGTTTGTCCGGGCGCATCGCGTCGAGGGTACGCATGTTATGCAGTCGATCAGCGAGTTTAATAATGATGACACGAATGTCTTTCACCATCGCCAGCATCATCTTACGGAAATTTTCAGCCTGCGCCTCGGCCTTGCTGCGGAAGTCCATCTGCGCCAGCTTGCTGACGCCGTCAACCAGTTCGGCGACCTCTTCTCCAAACTGGTCGGCCAGATTCTCTTTCAGGGTAGGTGTATCTTCTATTACATCGTGCAGGATGGCGGCGATGATGCTTCTACTATCCATGCGCATTTCTGCAAGAATGCGCGCTACCGCTACCGGATGACTGATATAGGGTTCGCCCGAGACCCGACTTTGCCCTTCGTGCGCTTCGGCGCCAACCAGGTAGGCAGTGTAAATTTCCTCGACCTGGGAAGGTTCAAGGTAGCTTTCCAGTTCACTACAAAGCTCCGAAATCCGGGTTTCATTATTTTTGGCGTCGACGTCACCTGCGATAACTTCGAATAGATTGGCGTAGTTCGCCCCCATCACTTTGCTAATAAACCATTAAACACTTTAATAATGGGGGTTATAACATATTTACAAGGCGCAGGCCCAGCTTACACACGCCATCAACCCGACGCATGCCCGTTAGTAATGAGTTTGAAAAGAAACCCTTAATCGATTGCCTGGGCCTGTAGACTTGCCTGGGCAATCTGGCGGATCAGATCGTCATCGCTTGCGATCTTTTCAATTTCAGCCTGGGCTTCCATTTCATCCATCGATGAAGCATTGATCAGGTTTTCGGCGATTTCACGCAGTGCCAGCACGGTGGGCTTGTCATTTTCCGCGGCAACCAGGGGCTCGGCACCCTGTGCAATTTGTCTGGCGCGACGCGATGCCAGTAAAACCAGATCGAATCGATTTTCAACGTGCTCTAGACAGTCTTCAACGGTGATGCGTGCCATGCGGTAAGCTCTCGGATCAAAAAAGGAGCGCAATCATAGCTAAAAAAGCAAAAAATCTAAAGGGTTTAGGAGAAATAACCTAATCAATTTCAGCCGGGATCGAGCCTACCAGGGACGGGTTTTTGAATATTTGCCGCGCCAGGGTCAGGCCCTGGGTGTGTATGATCGCGTCAAGATCGTACAATGCCTGCTCGAAAACATTATTTATCACGAGGTACCTGGCATCGTTATAGTGTGACATCTCGCGATCGGCATCACGCATGCGCCGAGCTATCGTCGACTCGTCATCGGTTCCGCGATCGCGCAGGCGTCGTTCGAGTTCCGCGCGCGACGGGGGAAGAATGAAAATGCTGACCGTTTCGAGCATTTTGGACTTTACCTGGCGTGCACCCTGCCAGTCTATCTCGAGAATAACGTGCTTGCCGCTCGCCAGCAGCGCATCAACCGAAGCCCTCGCGGTGCCATAGCTATTATCAAACACCTGCGCGTGCTCAAGAAATTCATCGCGCGCGACCATTTGATTGAATTCGTCGAGGGATACAAAATGATAAGCATCGCCATCGACTTCACCCGGCCGTACCGCCCTGGTCGAATGTGAAACGCAGACCGATACCGACCCCGCACGCTGCTCCAGCAGCGCTTTGACCAGGCTGGTTTTGCCGGCACCCGAGGGTGCCGAGATGGTAAACAGGCAGGCAGTACTCAATGAATAATCCGGCTAAGTCCGATTCGATTTTGTCAGGCTCTATTGTAATGACAGATCGACTATAGACCAATACACTGGGCACACTAAACTTAACAATTTGATTCAATGCTGAGCGAACTTTACCTGCAACGATTTGGCAATCTGGCGCGTGTAATGGGAGCATCGGCGCTCGAACCATTACAGCGCGCGCATTTTTGCGTTGTCGGCGTCGGCGGGGTTGGTTCCTGGGCAGCCGAGGCCTGCGTACGTTCAGGAATCGGCCGGATAACACTGATTGACCACGATGACATACACATCGGCAATACCAATCGGCAGCTTCACACACTGTCAGGTAACATCAAACACTCCAAGGTTGACGTGTTACGCGAACGTATGCTGGCGATCAACCCTGAATGCAACTGTACCGCGATCGATGATCTGGTCACCCGCGGTAATATCGAGAAATTTGATTTTGCGCAGTTTGACTATGTCATCGACGCAATCGATCATGCCGGCCACAAGCTGAGCTTGATGCATCACTGCCGACGAAACAAGATTCGATGCGTATCCACCGGTGGAGCCGGAGGCCTGCTGGACCCAACCCGGATTGAGGTCGTGGATCTGACACTGAGTTTTAACGACCCCCTGCTCGCCAAGGTTCGCTCTACCTTACGACAGCAGCTAGGCTATAGTCGAAACCCAAAGCGTCGCTACGCGATGGATTGCGTGTTTTCGACCGAGCAATCGCTATACCCTGCAGCGCATGGCGAGGTCAGTTACCAGAAACCTGAAGTGCCGCAACGGATCACACTCGATTGTGCCACCGGGATCGGCTCCTTCGTTGGCGTTACCGCCTGCTTCGGTTTCACCGCGACCGCACATGCCATCAAAAAATACCTTAAAGGCGAGCTGTCTTAGCCTGCGTCCAGCTCGATGGCGCCGAGATTCAGGCCGTGTTCGCGCGCACATTGTTTGGCAATATCGTAGCCGGCATCGGCGTGGCGCATGACGCCGCTGGCGGGATCGTTCCACAGCACGCGTTTGATCCGCGCCGACGCCGCATCGCTGCCGTCACAGCAGATGACGAGCCCGGCATGCTGGGAAAAACCCATGCCGACGCCGCCGCCGTGATGGAAGGAAACCCAGGTCGCACCGCCCGAGGTGCTCAACAGCAGGTTCAACAATGCCCAGTCGGAAACCGCATCGGAACCGTCCATCATCGACTCGGTTTCCCGGTTCGGGCTTGCAACCGAACCCGAATCGAGATGATCGCGCCCGATCACGACTGGCGCCTTGAGTTCTCCTGATTTCACCATTTCGTTAAACGCGAGACCAAGGCGATCGCGATCACCGAGCCCGACCCAGCAAATTCGTGCCGGTAGACCCTGGAAACTGATGCGACTGCGCGCCATGTCGAGCCAGTTATGCAGATGCGGGTCGTCGGGGATCAATTCCTTAACCCTGGCATCGGTCTTGTAGATATCTTCGGCATCACCCGATAGCGCGACCCAGCGGAATGGCCCCACTCCCCGGCAAAACAAGGGACGAATATAGGCAGGTACGAATCCCGGGAAATCGAATGCATTCTTGACCCCCTGGTTGAAAGCTTCCTGGCGAATATTGTTGCCGTAGTCTACGGTCGGTATCCCCTGGGCATGGAAATCGAGCATCGCCTGGACGTGAACCGCCATCGATTCGCGCGCCTTCAACGCTACTCGCTCAGGATCTGTATTTCGTTTGACTGCCCACTCTTCCATGGTCCAGCCGATCGGAAGATAACCGTTAACCGGGTCGTGCGCCGAAGTCTGGTCGGTCACCAGATCCGGTTTAACCCCTCTGTTAACCATTTCGGGCAGTATTTCCCCTCCATTTCCAAGTAGCCCTACCGATAAGGCTTCTCCTTTGTTGCAGGCAGCGTCGATCATCTGCAGAGCCCCTTCGAGCGAGCCGGCTCTTTTGTCGATATACCCGGTACGCAGGCGAAAGTCGATGCGCGCCGGGTCGCAATCGATACAGAGAATGCTGTAGCCCGCCATGGTCGCCGCCAGCGGTTGCGCACCGCCCATGCCGCCGAGACCCGAAGTCAGAATCCACTTGCCGCGGGTATCACCAGCGAAATGTTGCCGCCCGGCCTCGGCAAAAGTCTCATAGGTCCCCTGCACGATACCCTGGCTACCGATATATATCCATGACCCCGCCGTCATCTGCCCGTACATCATCAAGCCCTTGCGATCGAGCTCGTTGAAATGCTCCCAGTTCGACCAGTTCGGCACCAGGTTTGAGTTGGCGATCAAAACGCGCGGGGCGTCGACATGAGTCTTGAAGACACCGACCGGTTTGCCCGATTGCACCAGCAGGCTCTCGTCATCGTTGAGTTCGCGCAGGCATTCCAGTATCTTGTCAAAGCACTCCCAGTTGCGCGCCGCGCGACCGATACCACCGTAAACAATCAATTGTTGCGGGTTTTCCGCAACCTCGGGGTCAAGATTGTTTTGAATCATGCGATAGGGCGCTTCGGTTAACCAGCTCTTGCAGGTCAATTCGCTACCGCGCGGTGCGCGTATCTTGCGACTGTTGTCGGTTCGATCCAGGGGCATTTTATTTTTCTCGGGCTTGGCTGCTAGCGCAGCTGATATTCGTTAGTGGCGTAACGTGCACCGAGTTCATAACGATCCCCGGGATAGGTTAAGGTCACACAGGTTACGACCTGTTCGTTGTGCCAGGTACGTCGTGTCAATTGCAGGCAGGGTTGCCCGCTTGCCATCGAGAGCAGTTCGCAAACCGCCTGATCGGGCATCACCGCGCAAACGCGATGCTCCATTTCATCGGGTTTGAATTGCTGCAACAAGTAGGCAGTGGCGGTAGTTTCGGTAAAATTCTGGTCCATGAATTCAGGCATCGCCCCAGGGTTCACATAGCGCGATTCAAGTTGTATCGGTATCTCGTCCTGGAAATGAACGGCTCGCAGATGGTAAACCCGACTACCTGCGGGCAGCTGCATCTGGTCTGCGACTTCAGGCAGCGCAGTAATCGAATTGAGCTCGAGCACTTTCGAACTGTGATGTTTGCCATCCCGGTCGATCTCGAGTGCAATATCCTTTAACTCGATCAGGCTCGCATGTCGCGGGGCTTCCGCAACAAAAGAACCAAGCCCGTGCACACGCTTGATCAGGCCTTGCTGGGTCAATTCACGCAAAGCCCGGTTGATCGTCATTCGGCTTACTTCAAGCGCGACTACGAGATCATTTTCAGAAGGCAGTTTCTGCCCTGGCGGCCAGTCACCACAGGCAATGCGCTGTTGAATGGTTTTCTTGATTTGCTGGTAAATTGGCTCCGGCGCAGCCTTGTTGATATCGTCGAAACTGTCGATAATCGCGCTCACGCTGCCACCTGTCGACTCGAATCACGCCATTTTCCGTCCTGCATAACCGCCACGCAGGGATTCATTCCGATTCGATAACTGAGCAACGACGGCCGCTCGACGTCCCACATGACGATATCGGCCTGCTTGCCGGGTTCGAGCGAACCGATATACTGCGCCATACCCAGCGCCCTGGCCGCGTTCAGAGTAACCCCGCGCAACGCTTCTGCCGGCGTCAGGCGAAACAAAGTGCAGGCCATATTCATAATCAATAATAGCGAATGGACCGGCGAGCTACCCGGATTGGCATCGCTGGCAAGCGCGATTGGAACCCGGTGCTCACGCAACGCCGCAATCGGGGGCAATTGTTGTTCTCGTAAAACATAGAAAGCGCCCGGCAATAGCACTGCCACAGTTTCGGTTTGAGCAATTTTTGCGACATCGCTGTGGCGTAGGTATTCGAGGTGATCGACCGACAGCGCACCTCGCGCGGCGGCCATCGCGGCGCCTCCCAGATCGGTAAGCTGCTCGACGTGCGCTTTAATCGGTAAACCGAGTCGCTGCGCGGTAGCCAATACCCGTTCACCCTGCTCAAGCGTGAAGCCGATAGACTCGATGAACACATCGACCGCATCGACCAGGCCTTCGGCCTGCACCCGTGGCAGCATTTCATCACAAATCAGGGTAATGTAGTCGTCGCTTCGTGCTTCGTATTCAGGTGGTAAAGCATGCGCACCCAGGAAGGTTTTTTGCAGGCGCAGGCCGAGCCTGGATCCGAGCTTTGCTGCGACGCGTAGCATTTTGATTTCATTGTCGCAGTCGAGCCCATAGCCTGATTTAATTTCGAGTGTGGTCACCCCTTCGCTCAACAACTGCTGCACCCGCGGTAGCGCCTGTTCGAAAAGCTGATCTTCGGTCGCTGCCCGGGTCGCATTCACGGTCGCAACAATGCCCCCACCCGCGGCGGCGATGTCGGCGTAGCTCACACCCTCGAGGCGTTGTTCAAACTCGTCGGCACGATCGCCGCCATACACCAGGTGGGTGTGGCAATCGATCAATCCGGGGGTTAACAGGCGTTGCTCGCAATCAACAATCTCGGCATTTACCCTCGGACACTCGGTCATCGGTCCGGTCCAGGCAATTTTATCGGCCTCGACCAGCAGGGCCGCGTTGGTGCGGATACCGTACCCTGAATCTCCATCCATACAGGCAATGGTCGCGTTGGTAAACAAGGTTTGAGACATTAAAGGTACACCTTTAACCTGCCTATTGCATGAGGAAAGCGAAACCCGGGGCGGATTCCGGAAAACAGGTTCGAAACGGGGTGCGGTCGTACTCCTGACCAATTTTTGCTCCGACTTTGCACAGCTGCAAGCGGGATTTTGTTGATAGCATGTAAAATGCCTGTAATTGCTGGATTCAAATTGTAGCGCCGCTTGCTTACAATATGCGGGTTAAAACCGCACTTTCTGCGGTGCTCCGATGCGTGGTATCGCCCCTTTAACTCAGCAAGATCCCGGGTTTCAGGGGTGTTCACCAGGTAAATCGTGCGCTATACTTGTATATACAAGTATGCTACGCTGATTTAAGCGCATTTGCAAGGCGGGTTCACTTATGAAAGGCAAGATCTGGGCTGCCTCGGCATTGCTGGCGGATGGCTGGACAGATTCAGTTGAAATCACCATCGACGCGGCGGGCGATATCGCCACGATTTTGCCGGACACTCCCTATATCGATGGCGACAGGGTCGAGGTTCTGATCCCGGCGATTCCAAACGTGCATTCACATGCGCACCAACGCGCAATGTCGGGTCTTGGCGAATGTGCCGGTGATACCGGGGACAGTTTCTGGATCTGGCGCAAAGTGATGTACCACTACCTGGAGCGCATCCAGCCCGAGCAGCTGTTCCATATTGCGGCCCAGCTTTATCTGGAGATGCTCAAGGCCGGATATGGTTGCGTCGGGGAATTCCAGTACCTGCACCATGCAATTGACGGTAAGGCTTATGACAGCCGCGCGGAAATGAGTTTGCAATGTCTGCAGGCGGCTCGACAGACCGGGATCGGTTTTACCGCGCTACCCGTTCTCTATCGATATGGCGGTTTCGGCTGCGCCGCGCCCCTGGATGCTCAAAAACGGTTTCTGAATGATGCCGATGGTTTTATCGATATTGTTAAAACCCTCCAGCGCGCATCGGCTGGCGATCCAAATTGCTCGGTCGGGATCGCACCGCATTCATTGCGCGCCATCAGTCAGGAATTGTTATTCGAGGTTATTACCTCACTCGACGGCCTCGCCGCGATTCACCTGCACCTGGCCGAACAGATCAAAGAAGTCGAAGATTGCCTGATCTGGAGCGGAAAGCGCCCGGTCGAATGGCTGCTTGACAAATTCGATGTCGATCGAGGCTGGTGCCTGATTCACGCCACGCACATGAACCCGACTGAAACCTCGATCATGGCAAATAGCGGATGTGTCGCCGGGTTGTGCCCAACCACCGAAGCCAACCTCGGCGATGGCTTTTTCAATGCTAGCGAATACCTGGCGCAAAAAGGACATTGGGCAATCGGTTCCGACAGCCAAATTTCGATCGACCCGGTAGAAGAGCTGCGCTGGCTCGAGTATGGCATGCGCCTGCAATCGGGTAGCCGCAATGTGCTGGTTTCAAACGCGTTCGCGAGTACCGGTCGTAACCTGCTCGAGGGCGCGTTGCTTGGCGGCGCCCAGGCCTGCGGGCGCGACATCGGTAGAATCGCGACTGGTTACCGCGCCGATTTCGTGGTGCTGGATTCACAACACCCCCGCCTTTACCGACGCCGCGAGGATGAATTGCTCGATAGCTGGATTTTCTCCGGCAACACAAATCTGGTACTGGATGTTTACATCGGCGGCATCAAAGTTATCGATGATGGTCATCACGCCGATGAAGACAACATCGAAAACAATTACCGCGCCACGCTCAATCAGCTGGCACTATAGGGGATGCTGCATTGGCCAAAGCTCTGTCACTAACTCCCGGTGAGGCGCGCCTTACCGACTTGCGCCGGATCTATCGCGAAGATGCAAAGGTACAAATCGACCCCTCTTGTAAAGCTCGTGTCGACGCCGCTGCCGAGATCGTGGCAATAGCATCACAGGGGGATGAACCCGTTTACGGCATCAACACCGGTTTCGGCAATCTCGCCAGTACCCGCATTCCCGCGGAACACACTTCACAGCTGCAGCGCAACCTGATCCTGTCGCATTGTTGCGGTGTCGGAGAGCCGTTAACCCCTGCCATAGTGCGCCTGGTCATCGTATTGAAAATGCTTTCCCTGGGCCGCGGTGCCTCCGGAGTAAGCTGGCAACTCATTTTGCACTTGCAAGCCTTGCTCGAACTCGAACTGATACCGGTGATACCGGGGCAGGGTTCGGTCGGGGCATCGGGTGACCTCGCCCCGCTGGCACATTTGACCGCGGTCATGATCGGCGAAGGTTATGTCTTTTTTCAAGGCCAGAAAATGCCTGCGGCAAAGGCGCTGAAAGCGGCCAAACTGGAACCGCTGGAACTGGGTCCAAAGGAAGGTCTGGGCATGATCAATGGCACCCAGGTATCAACCGCGCTCGCGCTGGCGAGCCTGTTCGATGCCTGGAGCCTGGCGCAAACCACGCTGATTTCCGGCGCCTTGACCACCGATGCGTTAATGGGATCGACACAGCCGTACAGATCCGAAATTCACGCGCTACGAGGACTTCCGGGCCAGATCGATGCGGCCTTGAGCCTGCGTTCACTACTCGATGGCTCGGCGATTCGTGAATCTCATCGCGAACACGACGAACGGGTACAGGACCCTTACAGCATCCGTTGCCAGCCACAGGTTATGGGCGCCTGCATTGATCAGTTTCGCCAGGTTGCACAAATGCTGGAAATCGAAGCCAACGCGGTCACCGACAACCCGATAATCGTAGTTGAAGACGGCTCGATTCTGTCGGGTGGTAACTTTCACGCCGAACCGGTTGCATTTGGCGCCGATCAATGCGCGCTGGCGATTGCCGAAATGGGTTCTATCGCCGAACGGCGAATCGCGACCACGGTTGACCCGGCACAGAATTACGGGTTACCGGCATTTTTATCTCCCGACCCCGGTCTTAACTCGGGTTTCATGATCGCAGAAGTCACCGCAGCGGCTTTGATGGCCGAAAACAAACAACGCGCCATGCCCTGTTCGATCGACTCGACCCCGACCAGCGCCAACCAGGAAGACCACGTGTCTATGGCCTGCCACGCGGCTCGTCGACTCAACAAAATGAATCATAACCTGGCCCATATCATTGCGATCGAACTATTGATCGCTACCCAGGGAGTTGAACTCCGGGGCCCGCTAAAAACCAGTAAACGTTTGACCCGGGTGATGAAAACAATACGCGAGCAAGTGGCACCGCTAGTAGGCGATCGTTACCTTGCCGATGACATCGCGGCGGTGAAGATACTGGTACGGGATTGCGCTATCATCGCCTCACTCGGTGACAAAGGTTTGCTACCACGACTCCAGCCATGAAACCATCGGTAGCAGCAGGTAACAGCCCGCTACTGCTTGCCCAACCTCATGGCGGCACCGAGATCCCCGTATCCATAGAAGCCCGGCTCAATCAGCAAGGCCAGGCACGAGCCGACACCGACTGGCATATCAGCCGCCTTTATGCCGGTTTACTCGACGATGTCACCATCGTCTCGACCCCGGTGCATCGCTACGTCATCGATGCCAACCGCGATCCCGCCGACCAATCGCTATACCCCGGGGAAAACACAACCAGTCTTTGTCCGACCACGACCTTCGACGGCATCGAAATTTACCTCGAGGGGCAAACGCCCTCTGCCGACGAGATAATTGAACGTCAGCAGCGCTACCATCAGCCCTATCACGATGCAATAGGTGAGCAACTCGCACGCATTCATCAAATTCACGGCTACGCGATACTGTACGACTGTCACTCGATACGGTCACTGGTACCCTATTTATTCAGTGGCAGGCTGCCCGACTTCAATATCGGCACCAATAATGGCGCCAGTTGCGACCAGCGGTTTGAGACCGTGGCGGAAGCGGTATGCGCCACGGCTCGCGATTATTGCAGCGTTACAAATGGCCGCTTCAAGGGGGGCTGGACTACCCGTCACTATGGTGAGCCGGAGCGCGGATTTCACAGTATCCAGATGGAACTTGCACAATGTACCTATATGCATGAACAAGCACCCTGGAATTACGATGACGACAAGGCGGACAAGCTTCGTGTTACTCTTGCCGATGTGCTGAAAAACCTGTCAACCATCCTGACCTGAAACCTTCACGACAAATGCTGCAAATCACCACAGACCCCATCGGCAAGGGTAAAGAACGCGAATGTTATGTTCACCCCGACAACCCACTCAAGGCAATCAAGATTTCAGTTGGCGTGAACAGCCAACAGTCTCAGCGCGAGATCAAGTTTTATCGCAAGCTACAGAAACGTGGCGGGATTGACGATCAGCATATTCCGAGATTTTACGGCCTCTGCGATACCAACCTCGGACGTGGAATTGTTGTCGACCTGATTCGAAACTACGATGGCGAAATATCCCGTCCACTGAACTGGTACCTCGCGCAGGGCTATCCGATAGAGGAGTTCGAGCCTTGTCTCGATGATGTGAAACAATCATTTTTGAACAACCTGATTATTTTCAATCACGACCTGTCGATTGGTAACCTGTTGTTTCAAAAGATCAACGCCGGCAGCGGCCGTCTGATCGCAATTGACGGCCTCGGCGACGTCGTCGCCCTGGATTGGCTCGACCTGTTTCCCTCGCTGGTACGACGCAAGATTCGACGTCGCTGGAATCGCTTCATTACCCGGGTTTATAGCACCCGGGAAGTGCGCCTGCAATGCCAGGCAAGCACTCCGGAATCACAGTCTAGTCAGAAATAAACAAGCCCCGTACCAAGTCGCGATACTGCCCTCATGAACTTCCTCGAAATTAATTTCAGCGGCGAGCCCGGTATGGCGATCATCGCCATCGTCGCCTTCGGCGCGGGTTTGATCCGCGGGTTCACCGGTTTCGGCGGACCGGCCTTTATCCTCGCCATTATGACCCTGTTTTTTACCCCCTATAGCATCGTCTCCAAGATACTGGTGGTGGACTTTATCGCCAGTGTTTACCTGTTCAAGGCGGTTTACCGACAAATCGACTGGCGTGCTACTGCCTGTATGGTTATTCCGACGCTGATCTCCATGCCACTCGGGCATTGGGCGCTGCTGGAACTCGACCCGAGCTGGATGAAGCGCGCGATGGCGCTGATTATTGCCACCGCCTGCGTGATGATGTTGATAGGCTGTCGTTACCAACATCCGATGACAACCTCGTGGCTGGTATTCGTCGGCATTTGCTCCGGCATCGTCTTTGGTGGCACCTACATTGCGTTGGTTGCAGTCGTTTTCATCCTGCTCGGACCCTACGACAAGAATCAGGGGCGCACCCTGATCATATCCTGGTCGTTTTTTACAGTGCTTGGGTTTGCGTTGATTTCGGTCACGAGCGGTACCACCGGTATAGATGACACCATCGTCGCCGCGCCCGGTGCGGCAACCTATTTGCTAGGTACCTGGATCGGCTCGCACGGCTTTCGTAAATCCAGTGAAAAACTATTTCGCCGCGCCGCTATTGGCGTGTTATTGTGCCTGGCGATGATTAACCTGATTCTTTAAAATCGCACCGAAGGTAAACTTTTACCGCGTTATCGGGTAGAGTCGCGGCCCGACCCGAATTTCAACATGCAAATCAACCTCAGCTCTCAGCCCCGCCCCTTGAACCAGTTTCCCCGGTACTGGGCGGAATGCTTTGGTAGCGCGCCTTTCCTGCCGATGTCGTCGGCGGAAATGGAACAGCTGGGCTGGGATAGCTGTGACATCATCATCGTTACCGGCGACGCCTACGTCGATCACCCGAGCTTCGGCATGGCGATTATCGGGCGCCTGCTCGAAGCGCAGGGGTTTCGCGTCGGTATAATCGCACAGCCGGCCTGGCGCTCCGCGGATCCATTTAGAGTGCTCGGCAAACCCAATCTGTTCTTCGGTGTCACCGCCGGCAATATGGATTCGATGATCAACCGTTATACCGCAGATCGCAAAATCCGCAGCGACGACGCTTATTCTCCGGGGGATGTCGGCGGCAAGCGACCGGATCGCTGTTCGATCGTTTACGCCCAACGTTGCCGCGAAGCCTATAGCGATACCCCGATCGTAATCGGCGGTATTGAAGCCTCATTGCGGCGCATCGCGCACTACGATTATTGGCAGGACAAGGTGCGGCGTTCGATCTTGGCGGATGCCAGGGCCGATATCCTGTTGTACGGTAACGCCGAACGTGCCCTGGTTGAGTTCGCGCATCGCCTTGCAAATGGAGAAGCGGTTGAGGAAATCACCGATATCCGTGGTACCGCGTTTTTCGTCAAGGACTTACCATCCGACTGGACCATCATCGATTCGACCAACGTCGATAAACCCGGCCGGGTCGAGAATCCCCAAAGTCCTTACGCGATCATCGATGAAACGGTGTGCGACGTAAGTCCTGACAATGACCGCGCGCCGCGCGCCGATGTCAAACTCGAAGGCAAGCTGGCGAAAGTTCAACAAAAGCTCGCGCAACGTTTTAAGACCGTGGTGCGTCTGCCTTCATTCAGCGACGTCAAACGCGATCCGGTGCTCTATGCACACGCGAATCGCGTGTTGCACCTTGAGACCAATCCGGGCAATGCGCGCGCATTGGTGCAAAATCAGGGTGGCCGGAAAATCTGGTTCAACCCACCGCCAATCCCGCTTACAACAGAAGAGATGGATTACGTGTTCGGCTTTGACTTTGCACGCGTGCCTCATCCAGTTTACGGTAGTGCACGCATACCCGCTTACCAGATGATTCGTTTTTCGGTCAACATCATGCGCGGTTGTTTTGGCGGTTGCAGCTTTTGTTCGATCACCGAACACGAAGGCCGCATTGTTCAGAATCGCTCGCAACAATCGATCCTGCGTGAAATCGAGGCCATTCGGGACAAGGTGCCCGGTTTCACCGGCGTCGTCTCCGACCTCGGGGGACCGACCGCCAATATGTACCGGATTGCCTGCAAATCAAAAGCGATCGAGAGCGCCTGTCGCCGTCCTTCCTGCGTGTACCCGGGAATTTGCGACAATCTCGATACCGACCACTCGCCCCTGATCGAACTCTACCGCAAAGCGCGCGCAATCGATGGCGTTAAAAAGGTTTTGATCAGTTCCGGTCTGCGCTACGACCTCGCGCTGGAGTCGCCCGCATACGTCGGAGAACTGGTGAGTCATCATGTTGGCGGCTATTTGAAAATTGCACCCGAACATACCGAGCAGGGTCCACTATCGAAGATGATGAAACCGGGCATCGGCAACTATGACCGGTTCAAGGCATTGTTTGAAAAGTTTTCCAGAAAAGCGGGCAAAGAGCAGTATCTTATCCCTTACTTTATCGCGGCCCATCCCGGCACCACCGATGAAGATATGATGAATCTCGCCATCTGGCTCAAACATAACGGATTTCGCGCCGATCAGGTGCAGAATTTTTACCCCTCGCCAATGGCGACCGCGACCACCATGTATCACAGCGGTAAAAACCCGCTCAGGCGTATCCGTCGCGATAGTGAAACAGTCGAAACCGCTAAAGGTGAAAAACAACGACGCTTGCACAAAGCCTTTCTTCGCTATCACGACCCGGCAAATTGGCCGATGCTGCGAAAAGCACTCAAATCGATGGGTCGGGAAGATTTAATCGGCACCGGCAAGAAACATCTGGTGCCGGCGTATCAGCCACGCGATACCAGCAGCTATAGCAGTCCGAGACGCAAAAACAGTTACCGCGGAAATTCGAAGCGGGTCAAGAAAGGTCGAATACTTACCCAGCATACCGGGCTGCCTCCGAGCAGCTAAGCCCCGGCAATCAGGCCGCTTCCATTTCCCTGATATGTTCCTGACAACGTTTCATTGAAGCCGCCATTTGCTTGCCGGTTGCAAATCGCGCCTGCGCGTCTTTCTGCAGCGACTTGTTAATGACATTGTTGACACAATTTGGCAAATCGGAACGAAAGCGCCGGATGTCGGGGTGTTTTTCATTGGCGATGTTGTACATCAGATTGGCGATAGATTCACCTTTGAACGGCAATTCTCCGCAAAGCATCTGGTACAGGGTTATACCCAGCGAAAACAAATCGGCGCGCCCGTCAACCTTCTTTCCGGCGAGTTGTTCCGGCGACATATAGTAAGGGCTTCCGAGCACCGTACCGGTTTTTGTTTTGCTGGCATCGGTCAGACAGGCAACTCCGAAATCGGTGATTTTGGCGACCCTTTTTTCAATGTCATAAATAATGTTCGCGGGTTTGATATCACGATGGACGACGTGCTGTTGATGCGCGTAATCAAGCGCCAGCGCGACGTTCGTTACTATTTCAAATACCTCGCTTACCGGTAACAGGGACCGGGTGGTACTGTAAGCCGTCAAATCCTTGCCCTTGAGGTAATCCATCGCGATATAGGCTAGATCCTGTTCGTCGCCGACATCGTAAACAGTCACTATTCCCGGGTGGTCAAGCCGTCCGGCGGCCTCGGCTTCACGAAAAAATCGAGCTCGCACTTCGTCGCGCATGCTTTCTTCAATTTCATCCGATATCACCATGGTTTTGATCGCCACCCTTCGGCCAATTTTGCTGTCATGGCCGAGATACACCATACCCATCGCGCCACGACCGATTTCACTATCGATCTGGTAACGTCCAAGTTTCGGCTTTTCCAGCCCTTCCTTGCTGGATAACAAATTGGGTCCGGGTCCCGTGGTGTCCCGGTTTCCTCCTAAAACCAGGGTATTTGCCGCCTTTTCATTGTGCTGGATACGTTCATTGACATCGTTAAATTTGGAGTCGTGCCAGTTGATAAACTTGAACACCGTCGCTGCTTTATTAAACTGGCGTTTGCGTTCGTAATCGAGTCCGAGATTGTAAACCTGTCCTAGCAGTGATTCATCGACCTGACTGCTGCGAAATTTTTCAAACGCCTGGTCCAGGTTTCCCTGCGCATGCAACGATTGCCCGAGTTGGCGGTTGGCCGCTGAAAGCTTGCTATTGACCTGGGTTAAACGGGCATTTATCGATTGGCGGGTTCCGAGAATCAGATGTCCAACGGCTAACATTACCACCGCAGCCATCATTGGCAACCACAGTGACTGCGAACTCATCAGTACAAAATGGGCGTTAAAGATCATCAGCATCAGAAATAAACTTAGAAATAAAGCGGTGTTGGTTCGAAATCGACCCAACACCAGCATCAGGTATACCCCGAGCACAACCAATAGGCAGCGTTGCGCCCAACCGGCCCATTCGGGCAATAGATACTGCTCGTTGTTGAGCAGGCTTGAAACGGTATGCGCGGTCGCAACGGTCGGTGAAATCGCCTGCCCTGCCGGAGTAAGCCGAGGCTGTGCGAGGCGCGGTGAAGTCAGGCCGATGATGACTATCTTGTCGCGAAATAAATTTGCCTCCACAGTCCTTTCCAGTACATCGATTAGCGAGTACTGCTTGAATGCGGGCTTGCCGTTTTTATCTTCATAGAAACGCGGATAAATCCTGAAGTCCAAATCCGTATTGAGATCCTTGCCACCGAGCATTGGGCTGATTCCGGTTCGAGACTCGATATGTTGCATCGACATGCCCCTGCTGCGGGTAACGAGCATCAACGCAAACGATGGCAGAAACTCCCTGCCATACTGCACGATCAATGGTTCACTGTTAAAATGTTCGGCAAAACCGACTACGCCAACGCCACCGACCTGTTTTGCAAGTATCTCGATCGGTGGAAAAATCTTCGCGGCTTTCGTAACCTGTGGCGATGGCCAACCGAATCCACGGCTGTGAGTCGCGTTTACGCTAACCTTTGGCAAACCAAACTTTTGCATATACTTTGGCATCGATGGCGTCAAACCCGGTATCGGTTCACTGGTCGGGATATATGGCATTGCAAGTACAATTCGACCACCGGCTTTGAAGGTGTTTGAAAGATTCGAGTCGCCATGCAGTGTTGACTCGGTTAGCCGTAGCGCCTTATTGACACGCCGGCTGAGTTTTTTCTCTTTCTTGAGAATGGTGCGCAGTTGCTCCAGCGAAGCAAGGCCCGCTTCATATTGCCCGGTATCGAAGGGCATAGTAAACCCCACTACCTGGGGTTTGGCCTTGCTCAGGAGTTGCATGGTTTCCGCCAGTACATCACGTGACCAGGGCCAGGCGCCAAGAGACTGTAGCGACTTATCGTCGATTGCAATAACGACGATGTCTTCACGTGGGTTTTTGGCCGCGGAAAATTTAACCCCCAGGTTATAGGCCTGTCGATCGAGAGCGGCAAACCAGCCGGCTTCCGCAAACAGCAGAAACACGATGGTAATGACCAGTCCAATGAACCAGTCGCGTTGTAACAGGGACTTAATTAAAGGCATTCAAGCAGAGCTATTCAAATCGGTTAGCCAATCAATCTCTTATAGCCTATTCATAACGGATTGCCTGATCCGTTCAATCATCGCTATCCAGTTGCAAGGAGTACTAGTCCTGGCGTTGTAAAACATTCTCATCGACATGTTCAAAAGACTGGCGGTCATATAGTTCCACCAAGGTTGTCTGACGGTAGCTCAACCATTCGTTTGCTATGGTTATGCCTGACGAAAGTCGGTAGGCAGCGCGTGTTTTTGCATCCTAGATTCAGTAACCGGCCTGGTTGTGGATCGGTTTGCGATCCTGAATGCGATGTATCGTCAGACGGTAATGCATCGCAACCAGTTCCTGGATTTCTACATTGTCGACCTCGCCCGCCGCGCTAAAGACAATTGTCTCGGTATAGGCATTATTTTCGGTAGCGTCCGGCTCTGGCGCCAAATCCTGTGCCTTGTCCCCTTTCCATTTTCCCTCCAGGGCTTTCAGCGGACCATAGTCAAAATCACCCATTATCGTTCCCCGTGCTTCGAAGGGTTCATCTTAGAAACAATTGCCCTCGCGGTCACATTCTTTTAGCCTGCTCGTGGTCTATCAGCGTAGGAATGCGAGTCTATAATGCCCGAATCGATCAAGCTTTTATCAACCACACGGTTTCGTCCCTTTTTTCTGACTCAATTACTGGGTGCATTCAACGATAATTTGTTTAAAAACGGGCTGACTATTTTCATCGCATTCCAGGCGGTCAATATATCCCAGCAAGCGAGTAATACCCTGGTCAATATCGCTGCCGGGCTATTCATTCTTCCCTTTTTCCTGTTCTCGCCACTGGCAGGCCAACTGGCCGACAAATATGAAAAAGCGATGTTAATCCGGCGCATCAAGCTACTGGAAATCGTAATTATGCTACTCGGCGCAATAGCATTTATGCTGAAAAGTCCCGCGCTTCTGGTTGCTATTCTCTTTTTAATGGGGACACAGTCAGCAATGTTCGGTCCCGTCAAGTACAGCCTGTTACCCCAGGCACTCGAGACCCGGGAACTGGTTGGTGGAAATGCGATGGTCGAGTTTGGCACCTTCGTCGCAATTCTGCTGGGTTTGATTTCAAGCGTATTCATCATCGAAGTGGCCGGCGCGGATCTGAGCATTGGCAATGTTGTAATAGGCAATCCTGGAATGGCGATCGCTGTCGTAGTCACCGCTTGCTTTGGGTACTGGGTGAGTCGCGGAATCCCCTGTTTACCGGCGCTAGCACCCGAGCTAAAAATCAGCTTTAACATTCCCCGACAGACCATCAAAATCATGCGCGATGCACATAAAAACACGACCGTTTTTTACGCCATTTTGGGAATTTCCTGGTTCTGGTTTATCGGCATCACTTATATTACCCAGCTACCCAATTACGTCCGATATGAATTGGGCGCCGATCAACAGGTTTACGTGTTGTTGTTAGCACTGTTTTCAGCGGGTATCGGTGCGGGCTCCTTCCTGTGTGAAAAACTATCCGGGCGCATGGTGGAAATAGGCCTGGTGCCAATTGGCGCGCTCGGATTAACCCTGTTTGGCATTGACCTGTATTTCAGCCAGGGACTTTCAGCCACTGATCAGTTAATCAATACCGCGACTTTTATAGCTCAGGGATCAAGCTTTCGCGTCTGCTTCGACATTGTTATGTTGGGCATCTCCGGTGGCATCTACATCGTGCCCCTATACGCCTTGGTGCAGCAGCGTAGCGAGGTTAAAAAACGCGCTCGCATCATCGCCGCAAATAACGTTTTAAACGCGCTGTTCATGGTCGTTGCCTCGCTTTACGGGTTAATTGCGCTGTCGGCCGGGATGTCCATCCCTGAACTATTCCTGATCATGGCCTGCATGAATTTGGCCGTTGCATTGTTTATTTTCAAGCTGGTACCCGAATTTATCATGCGCCTGCTGGTGTGGTTTCTGGTTCATGCAATATATCGAGTCGACAAAACCGGGCTCGATAATATTCCAGACGAGGGACCGGCCGTGCTGATTTGCAATCACGTCAGCTTTGTCGATGCTCTGGTTCTGGCGGGATGCAGTCGACGCCCGATCCGCTTTGTTATGTATTACCAGATATTCCAGTTACCGCTGTTGGCTTTTATTTTCAAAACCGCAAACGCAATTCCGATCGCGGGTGCTCGTGAAGATAGCGCAATGATGGAGCGTGCTTTCAATGAAATCAGCCAGGCCTTGAATCAAGGTGAATTAATTTGCATTTTCCCCGAGGGCAAGATTACCGAAAGCGGTGCCATGAACCCTTTCAAATCCGGAGTAATCCGAATCCTCGAACGCGATCCGGTTGCGGTGGTTCCACTGGCGCTACGCGGCCTATGGGGAAGTTTCTTCAGCCGTGCTCATGGTGACGCAATGACACGCCTGTTTCCTCGCGGCCTGTTTAGCCGTATCGAACTGGTCGCGGGCAACGCCATCCCGGCCGCTAATGCAGGTCTGGACGTTTTGCAGGAAAAAGTGCTGCAACTGCGGGGAGATCGACTTTAATCGCCCATCATTAATTCGGAATTCTGACTCAGGATGCGAGTCAAAAATCGGCAAACCGCAGGCGAGCAGGCGCGCGTACCAGCTTACCTTGACGTGAAAGCTCCAGAAAGTAGCGTAAATCGTTCCAGTCATACCTGTGAATTTCCTAAATTACCGGAATGGTCGCTATAATATTGTGCATTTTTTCAGAATGGATGTGAGGATAAAACTATTTGTTTGCATAAATATCTTGCCTATACTGCACTCCTTTTCCTTGCCAAACCCTCGCAGGAGCCACTATGAGCCAACCCGCCGAAGCCGTATCCACCGCAGTCACCCAGCTTAGCCACTATGTCAACGGCGAACACGTCGCCGGAACCAGCGGTCGCTTCGGTGATGTATTTAATCCCAGCAAGGGCGTTAAAATCAGTGAGGTGCCACTGGCCTCGAAGTCCGAAGTCGAAATCGCAATCGCGGCCGCTGAAGCGGCTTTCCCGGCATGGGCGGCTACTTCGGTTTTACAGCGTTCACGCATCATGGCGCGCTACGTGCAGTTACTGTACAAGCACCAGCATGAACTGGCGACACTGGTGTCAATAGAGCACGGCAAGGTCATCGAAGATGCCATGGGTTCGGTATTGCGGGGCATCGAAGTGGCGGAATTTGCCTGCGGCGCGCCGCATGCGCAAAAAGGCGAATTTTCCGACAACGTGGCGCAGGGTATCGATATCTACTCGATGCGCAAGCCGCTGGGGGTGGTGGCCGGGATTACGCCATTTAATTTTCCAGCGATGATCCCCCTGTGGATGTCTGGAATGGCATTGATTACCGGTAACACCGTGATTTTGAAGCCCTCGGAAAAAGATCCCTCCTGCCCGATGCGCCTGGCTGAATTGTTCGTCGAGGCCGGCGCGCCTGCCGGCGTCTTTAACGTGGTCAATGGTGACAAGGAAGCGGTCGACAGCCTGTTAAATGACGAACGCATCAAGGCCGTCAGCTTCGTCGGCTCTACCCCGATTGCAAAGTATGTCTACGCCACGGCTACCGCCAACGGCAAACGCTGTCAGGCCATGGGCGGCGCCAAAAACCACATGCTGATATTGCCAGACGCCGATCTCGACGATGTCGCCAATGCTCTCATGGGTGCGGCCTACGGCTCAGCCGGCGAGCGCTGCATGGCAATATCAGTCGGTGTCTGTATCGGCGACAAGGTTGCCGATCAGTTAATCGAAATTTTAAAGCCGCGTGTCGAAGCGCTTCGCATCGGTGCCAGCCTCGACACCGGCCTCGAAATGGGCCCTTTGGTGACCCGGGAACACCGTGAAAAAGTCATGGCTTATATACAGATGGCGCAGGACGAAGGTTCGCGCCTGGTGGTCGATGGCCGCGATTTTGTTTGCCAGGAGCACCGGGACGGCTATTTTCTGGGTGGCTCGCTGATCGACAATGTGACTTCTGAAATGAAATCATACCAGGAAGAAATCTTTGGCCCGGTACTGCAAATCATGCGCGTCGGTTCTTTCGAGGAAGGCGCCGCACTCGCAACCGATCACCCCTATGGCAACGGCACTTCAATTTTTACCCGCAACGGCGCCGCGGCGCGAACTTTCGCGGACAAGGTCGAAGTCGGCATGGTCGGCATCAATGTTCCGATTCCGGTGCCATTGGCTTTCCACAGCTTTGGTGGCTGGAAGTCTTCCGCGTTTGGCGATCACAATCAGTATGGTATGGAGGCGATGCGGTTTTACA
>CAZAVY010000011.1:0-46261 GCA_964488685.1 uncultured Gammaproteobacteria bacterium | reverse complement strand
ATAAGGGCAAGATCCACCTGTTTGGCACCGACGGCACTGGCAAGGATATTTTCTCGAGGACCTTCCATTCGATCAACACTTCGTTGGCGGTAGGCACGATCGGTGTTCTCATCGCCTTCGTACTGGCGTTAATCATCGGTGGGATTTCCGGATACTATGGTGGTTGGATCGATTCCGTGTTGCAGATGATCACCGATGCGGTCCGAACCATCCCCGCAATCCCGCTATTCATGGCGATTGCGGCGTTCATTCCGGCTACCATAAGTTCGGAGGGGCGATTTTTAATCATTTCGATAATCCTCGGTTTCATTGGTTGGCCGACGCTGGCACGGCGGGTTCGAACGCACCTGCTGACCGAGCGTAACCAGGAATATGTGCTCGCGGCACAATTGTGCGGGGCCTCTCCGAGCCATATTATCGGACGCCATCTGTTGCCGAGTTTTACCAGCTATATCATCGTCGATCTGATCATTTCATTCCCCTACATGGTGCTCTCGGAAACCGCGCTCAGCTTTATCGGTCTGGGCTTAAAAGAACCGGTTAATTCGCTCGGCGTCATGTTGCAAAACGTGACCAAGGCCGATGTGCTGCTCAATTATCAATGGAATTTCATCCCGGTTTTATTTTTCATCACGCTGGTGCTCGCCTTCGTGTTCGTCGGCGACGGACTGCGTGATGCTGCCGACCCTTACGCAGATACCAAAAAATGACGAGTCCGCTGATTTCGGTTAAGGATCTGACGCTTCGGTTCAAAACCGATGAGGGTCTGGTAACCGCTGTCAACAATGTGTCTTTCGATATCGCGCCGGGCGAAGTGCTCGGGCTGGTGGGTGAGAGCGGTTCCGGTAAATCGGTGACCGCAAAGGCACTGATGATGCTCAACGCCGAGAATTCGGTTTACGATGACAATAGTCGCATTACGCTGCGCGTCGATGAAGAGGAAATCGATGTACTTTCGTTAAAACGTCCAAAAGACCAGAAGGTCATTCGTGGTGGCGCGATCTCGATGATCTTCCAGGAACCGATGGCGAGTTTTGCCCCGGCGATCAGTGTCGGAGAGCAAATGGTCGAGCAATTGCTGATCCATTCGGATATAACCGCGGCCCGGGCCAGGGAAATTTCGATCGAAATGCTGACCCGGGTTGGAATTCCGGAACCGGCGCAGCGTTTCGCCCAGTATGCATTCGAGTTTTCCGGTGGTATGCGTCAACGCGCCATGATCGCGATGGCGCTTTCGACCAAGCCCAGGCTGCTGATCGCCGATGAACCCACGACCGCGCTCGACGTCACCATTCAGGCGCAGGTCATCGAGTTGATGAAAGACCTGGTCGATGAATATCATATGTCGATCCTGTTTATTACCCACGACCTCGGGGTCATCGCGCAAACCGCGGACCGGGTCGCGGTAATGTATCTCGGCAACCTGGTCGAAACCGGCACCGTGCGCCAGGTCATCAATACACCGGCGCATCCCTATACGCGCGGCTTGTTGAATTCACTGCCAAAGCTGGATGACCTCGAAGCGCCGCTGACCCCGGTGCCGGGCGATATTCCGTCGCCGCTGGACCGCCCATCGGGTTGTGTATTTCACACTCGCTGCCAGGAATCGGAAGCCATCGCTGAAAAATGCCGGAGCCAGATACCGGTGCATACGACGGATAGCGCTAATCACCAGGTAGCCTGTCACCTGGCGAGCATTGGAGATCAGGCATGAGCGATGTGTTAATCGAGGCGCGCAATCTGTCAGTTCACTTCCCGTTGCGCGGAACGCTATTTGGCGAGCGCCCCGTGGTGCGCGCTTGCGAGGGGATCAATATCGAGATCGAAAAAGGCAGTTTCTTCGGGCTGGTGGGTGAGTCGGGGTCGGGTAAAACCACGCTGGGTCGGGCCATGCTCAAGGCGGCACCGATCAGCCACGGCGAGGTCATTTTCACGGATGACGAGGTTAGCTACGACCTCGGGACGCTACAGGGGAAGGAGCTCAAGGATTACCGCAAGCGTTCACAATTGATATTTCAAGATCCCTACGCGGCACTCAGCCCACGGATGACGGTGCGCGACATCATCGCTGAACCGCTGGAAGTCATGGGGCTGACTTCGTCGCGTGAAGAAACCGATGCTAAGGTCCGTGAAATTGCAGCCAAGTGCCGCCTTAATCTCGAACACTTGCGACGTTTCCCGCATGCGTTTTCCGGGGGTCAGCGCCAGCGTATTTCGATAGCGCGCGCACTGGTATCGGATCCCAAGTTCATAGTGGCCGACGAGAGCGTTGCCGCGCTGGACGTATCGATTCAGGCCGACGTGCTGAACCTGCTGAATTCGATTCAGCGAGAGCGCGGCATTACTTTCCTGTTTATCAGCCATGACCTGAGCGTGATTGCGCACACCTGTGATTTCGTCGCGGTCATGTACCTCGGCCAAATTGTCGAGGCGGCGCCAACGCGCAAGTTATTTTCCGAAACCTCCCACCCCTACACCAAGGCTTTGCTGTCGGCGATTCCATCGCTGGACCCGGATGTTCGCGGCAACGCACAGAAACTGAAAGGTGAAATTCCAAGTCCGATCAACCCCCCGCCGGGTTGCCGTTTTAATACCCGTTGCCCCCATGCCCAGGAGCGTTGTCGCAGCGAAGTCCCCGAGTGGCGCGAACTGAGCAGCGGCCACCATGTTGCCTGCCACTTCTCTGAAGAGATTGCCTGAATCGACAAAACGCGCTTCCAAAACGGACGGTCACCCGTTGTCCGCGGTGCAATATGAAAATTGACCCTATCCATGCGGAATTTGGCGCCCGGGTTTCAAGGGTCGATCTGTCAATGCCGTTAGACGATTCCAGCTTTGAACGAATTCAAGGCGCGATCAATCGCTATTCGATATGACTATATCTTTTCGCGCACCAGGGTCGGCGAAGACGCGGTCACCCGGAGTCAACGTACCTACATGCACCCGGTACGCCAGCGGCCGGTATCCAGAAATCCGGCAAGCTCGGTATTCTGATCACCCCGCTCTGCGATGGCCTCGGCCCCGATTGGAAAGTAACGGTTTCGAAACGCCTGTTGGTCTGTCTCGAAGCGGCTGAAGGTATTGGTCTCGTGGGCAACTTCGGCCGTCAGAATATTGTAAGCCATCAATCGGAAGGGATTTCACGTGGACGCCCGTCAACCCCCAGCGCGACGAATTTGAACATGGCCTCGGTTACCTTGACCGTGTTGCGTGAGCGATCGCGATGCACCCAGGCCTCGACATGAATCTCGATCGAGGTATTGCCAACCCCCTGAATCTCGGTGTAAACGCAGAGTATGTCCCCGATTTTGACCGGGCGAATGAAATGCATCCCGTCCAGCGCCACGGTGACGGTACGACATTGCGCACGTTCACTAGCAGAAATACCTGCCGCGATATCCATTTGCGATAACACCCATCCACCAAAGATATCGCCCGCCGGATTCTGATCGGCCGGCATCGCGACTATACGTGTGGTGAGCTCGCCTCTGGGTTGTTTGGACATATTTGATTACCGTTCGTGAGTAACAGATTCGATCATCATAGAAAGACCGTAGCAGACAGTCAAAGTCTTTCTGGACGATGATGGATTAAAGGATTTAAATAATTCATTGTCTCCACTGGCACCTGCTTTATAGTAGTCATACGCGCGCGCGCGGGTATGACCATAATTATTTGTCAAATAAGTGGCTTTAGAGACAGTTGACATTATTATGATAGATAAGTTAACTGTCACCTTAATTCCCGATTATAGTGTTTTGATCTGAAATGTGATGCGTGATTTTGGTTTAATTTACTCGCTTGTTTTCGTGATTTCGCTGTCTGGCGGATGCGCGAGTAAGCCACCGGATGCTATCAGCAAGGTCCCGGCGGAAAACCCAACGCTCACGCGAGTGCTATTGGACCTGGACCGTTTTGTTGGCTCAGCGGTGCGCTGGGGTGGTGTCATCAGCAAGGTAGAGAACAGGGCGGACCAAACCTGGGTGGAAATAGTGCGTCACAAGCTTCGGCACAATGGTAAACCAGGGACGGATGGTAACAGTGACGGGCGATTTATCGCCAGCTTCACCGGATTTGTCGATCCTTTGGTGTACCAGGTTGATCGCCCTTTAACCGTGGTAGGTGTAATCGACGGAAATATTAAACGGCCAATTGGCGCGTACGACTATACCTTTCCGATCGTTAAGGTGGGAGGCTCGTACCTGTGGAAGGCAGTAACCGAAGTTCGCGTGCCGTATTATCCCGGACCGCAATGGTATTACGGGTTTCATTTTAAATTCGGGCATCACCACCGCCATCGGCGACATCATTGATCTGCGACCGAGCAAGGCTTGCGATAAAGATGTTACCCACGATCCCGTATTAAATTGCGGTGAAGAAACGATGGAGGCCAGCGCTCATTATCAGGGTGCAACACTCACCGAGCTCATGCGAATTCCCAATGGTCCTCGAACCAGATAGAATTGCATCGTTTTGCCATCCCGCTCAATTTCCAGTTCCACGGTATCACTAATATTACCGCCGGTCGTAGCCTCTCGAAGATCGAACCAAT
Organism: uncultured Gammaproteobacteria bacterium; assembly: GCA_964488685.1. Classification (GTDB taxonomy): domain Bacteria; phylum Pseudomonadota; class Gammaproteobacteria. Next base: position 41,709 of record CAZAVY010000011.1, on the reverse strand, counting down.
TGTAAATTCGCTGATTGTCGTATCGAGTTATGTGGTCTCCGGATAAAATTCCAGCCATTCCAGCCGGGGCATTCTCCAGCACACTGGTTACTGCAACGCGGTTAGGCCTGCCGGCGGCATAGAGATAAGCGTCGTAGGCGGACTCACCCAATCGATGCTTTAGATCATCCTCTCTGCTTCCAAGTGCCTGAATTGCCTGGTCCAGTCTTTCCCTGCTCCAACTTTCACGGACCGACTGATCACGCAGGTAAAGTCGCTCCATTTCCAGACGCTCGAAATAAATTCTTAGTTCGCTGGCTTGACTACTATTCATACCGCCCTCGATCAAAGCTTGCTCGTCGAACCAGCCTCGATTTGAGATGGGAGCATCCAATTTACCATCAATATTTTCCTGTTGAGAGGAAATCATCCGCTGTGAAGATTGCAAATCACTATCCAATGCAGCCATTTGCCGGACTACTGTCTCAAGCTTTTGTTCCAGGTTCTTTCGAGCTTTGATTTCATTTTGGAGTAGCTGGTGAAGCTCGGTAATATCCGTAGCAGATCCATGGGCTCCAGGATTATTCGCGGTCTTTTGTTCGATGGCAGCAATGGATGTGCTTTGCCTGGGTGCCGCTGTCCCGGTTGCGGATGTTTCAGGGTCGTCCTGAATGGAAACGCTGACAACCACAACCGTAGCCAGGGCCAGACTTATAATTATCAGTTGAGTTTGCATTGATAAAATCCCGGAATATTACAATTTGAAGTTCTTCAGGAAATAAATTGACCGCCAAATGTAACGAGAGTTCTTAGCTGGAGTCAAATGCGATCAATAAAGAAACTGCGGTACAATGCCTCCATGGCGCGTTATCGAAAACTTTTGAAAGTTTCGTCAATAGGCCTGGCGGCAATTGTAATGGCATTTTATAGTTATCAGTTAGTTGATCGGATTCCTGATCAAAATCAATCGGTCTTTTCGGAATTCGGGCCAGGGCGAGCAGATGAAAATCAGGCCGACATTCAAAATAACCCTCCCGGCACTGGCGACCAGGAACAGAAAGTACAGTACTCGACAATCACCGGTATTTCCGGTGAGTTTAATTATCGTAATCGACACGTTCACCCTACCCGAAAATTAACCAGTGCCTTTCCGGTTGTCCTGACAGGTCGTCATTTGCCATGCAAACCGATGGCCGCGTTTGAAGGTTTCCATGCCCGCTCATGTAAACTCAAGCCAGGCGCCGTCCGGCAGTATTGTCAGGCATTTTCCTCCTGGTCGAACCAGACGTAAAACTCCAGTTCTTCGAGCAGTTCGAGTTCGTCTTCATTGGTAATTATCGCAAGTTCTTCGGCGTTGATTTGCAGCAGTTCAACACCCTCGATACCCCGATAAAGAAAAGCGCCAACGATGACCAGTAGCAGGCAGGATAAAGCCGCGGCTGGCATCCATGTCGGAATCGACTGACCAGGTTTGTAATCCAGTACCGCAATTCGTGCCGCCTTCAAATCACGCCGGGTTTTCACATCCAGGGTTCGGCGTTCGAGCGTTTGTTTTAGATCCTGTTGGAATTGTCTGTCTTTATCCATCCTCATCACCCAGCAAGCGTCGAAGTTGATGCGTCGCACGCGCATAATGCGTTTTCACACTATTTTCCGAAATTGAAAGCGCGAAAGCGGTTTCGCGAGTACTGAATTCCTGCCAGGCGCGCAAAATAAAAGTCTGTTGCTGGCGTAACGGCAATTGACGCAATGCGATTCCTATCCTTGCCAGTTCGTCATCAAGCAGCGCCTGGTTTTCAGCCGAAGGTTCATGCTTTTCGCCAGCTTCATCGGCCTGCCAGGGCAGTAACCCATATAATAGTTGTCGAAACTTTTGTTTTCTGAACCAGTCCCTGATCGCGTTTTGCAAGATTCGATAAAACAACGGACCCCACTCGTCCGGGCTGCGATCGCAATATTTTTGCACCAGCTTGAGCATGCTTTCCTGTACCAGTTCGAGGGCGTCCTGATGATCGTGAGTCAGTGTTATCGCCATTAAATATGCCTTTTGCTCCGACTCCCGAAAGAAGGTATCCATAGCCTGGCGAACATGCAGTTCCATGGATCTAAATCACCCATCGCAAACCCAGCGTTAAGCCGACGCTATCCACCGGCAAGGGCATGGATGCCGACAGCATATAACCAAGGCTACGACTGGGCCAGTGCTGCCAGCTCAACATCAGGGTTTCGTCATAACTTCGATCGATGGCGGATCGATTCTGTGAAATCAGGACCGAGTAATCGTTGCTGTAATCGGCGCGTCCGACCAGCAATGATGCATCTTGCGATATCAACAACGTGCTTTGCGCCAGCGCTGCAGACGAGACGATAAACTGGGCAAACGAGCTACGATCCAGCCCGCTCAAGTCTCGCTCGTAATCGTATCGTCGATAGCTCGCCTGCCAGTACCAGGCATCGACCTGCATGCCCAGCGCCAGCTCGAATGCGGCAATATCGGTATCAAACCGGTCGGGGATCATTGTGCTCAGAAAATCCGATACATCGTCGCGCGTGAATATGAGCAACTCTCCCGTGTCGAGTTGCACACGAAAATTCCAGTTACCCTGGTTCAAGCTCAGCCCGATGCCAAGTGTTTCTTTTTCCAGTTCGCCCTCATTACCTTCAAAAAAATAGAACAGTTCGCCCTCAACCAGGTCCGTAAGCTGGAACCAGATAGTCGTCGCTAGCGAAAGGCTGTCAAATTCCTGATCCTCCTGCGAGAGCGAGGTATTGCTGTAGTAGCCGTAGTACCCGGCACTGTCGCCGAGCGGCAAACTCAGGAATAAAGCGCTACTCAAGTCTTCGACCTCGTTCCGACCCAGGTCGAATCCGATCATTGCAGGCTGTTGCGCTTCGAGGCCGATCCATTCTTCGGCCACAAGCCTCGAACTAAACAACAGGTATAGCGGGATAGCCATCATTGCCAGTTTTCTCATGAATCTTGATTTCGCTTGTCTCTGAAATGAATTAGCCATCGCTTTCGCTGGGCTGGTGTCAGGCGTTTCCAATGTGCCCTGTATTTTTTACGCTGGTCGGCGGGGAGTTTTTGAAAGCGTTTGAACGCCTTGCGAACGCGCGCCTTTTTATCGGGCGAAAGGGCATGGAATTTTTTGAAACGAAGCTTGATCGCGTCTTTTTGTTGCGGACTCAATTGTTGCCATCGCTCGAGCCGTTGCTTCATTTTTTTGCGTTGTGCCGGCGACATGTTTTCCCAGCGCATGGCGCCCTGCAACAGCTTATCGCGCTTGCCCTGATCAAGGTCTGCCCAGCGTAATTCGAACGGCTTCAGGATTTGTTTTTGCGCCGGGTTGAGTTCGTTCCAGCTCTGCGCGGATGCTGCAAATGGAATTGCGAGCAATGCCAGGGTCAAAAGTCTGACTAGTGTCATTCGCGGTTCGCCTCTTTGTTTAACGCCAGGTCTCTAAGCGCATGGTGCTCGAGCAGTTGCCAGGTTTCTTCGTCTATCGGTTCGAGGTCAGCTAAAAATTCCAGCATCGCCTCGGACGGTAAATCGGAGTCGGCAGTAAGCGGGTGTGAATTCGCCATCACCGTCATAGGGCCGTATAAAAACAGAATCATGGTTAACCTAATTCGCAAAAAACAATCCCCCCATAACAGGATGGAAGGAATTGTACCAAGCTCGTAGTCGCATGCCCTATGACCTATTTACTCCGTGATACGGGTAACTACCTGGCGTGCCGATAGCAGCAGATTGGCTGCGCTGTAGTGGCCCTTGGCGATAACAAAAACCACCTTGTTACCCGCATTCAATTTATCATTCAAAGTCGCCTGGTACGCGTTCCAGTCAAGGTAGACATGAATCCGACGACCCTGGCTGATCGCGTAAAGACCGGTATTACCGCCTGCTTCGATAAAGGGAACCGACGCGAGTGTCGTGATATCGGTCACCACACCAGCCTGTTTCAAGTGATGGCGCCCAGTGGTCGAGGCCAGATCGAGTAACATACCGTTTTCATCGAGGCTGACGATAGCAGATTCACTGCCGGTCACACCATAGGACATTAACATCCGGGTCGGCAATTCACTCAGGTCAATGATGGTTTTGGCGCTGAAATCGAGTGGGGCGGCGCCAAAAGCAGCTGGAAATCCCAACACTTTGACCGGTTCAGCCAGCGCCAGGCTGTTGAGACTCAATAAGCCGTTGTCGATCTGATAGTGATCGGGATCGGCATCCATAAATGGGCTGATGCCGGTACCGCTGAAATTGTAGCGTTCGACCATGCGGCGGTTTATGTGCTGCAGATCGACTTCAAATGGCGATACCGAAGCGACCAATCCCGAAACATGGCTATAACGCATGCGTACCAGGCCTTCGCCGGTCGCATTCAGGGTTTTACCGTCGTCGGATATCTGGCCCAGAACCGTGATTTTCTGGCCCACACTGATGTCGGCAATGGTATGGTTGTTTTCAGGATTTCCTTGTTGGGTAACCCGGGTGGCGTCATCGATCAGTACTTCGATTTCATCATTGAAGCTGTATTGGCCATCGTCGAATTCAATGGTTGCGCCAAGCACGGTCAGAGTATTGTCCAGGCGAGCGATGACGCTGCCGCTGAGCGCATCTTTGTCACCCCAGGGAACGCTGCTGCCGGCATAAACCTGATGGGCGTGAAAACGCTGATCCTGATAATTGACCGTGCCCAGCGCCACCAATGGGGTGATGCCGGTTTGTTGCGCCAGTACCTCCAGGCCTTCGACCTGGTGATAGGCGGTACCGTCGATTTCAAACACGGTTTCGGCATCGGTATGCGCAGTAATCCTGCCGAAATCACGGTGGCGGATTCGAAATGGCCGAAGTTTGACGTTAAACGATTCACGTTCGAGGTTAACGCCGGCCAGCAATCCGCGCAGGCGCCGTGATTTTTCGTCCTCGATACTGGTATTGGCAATCAGAACCGGGTTAACCGTAACCGTCGCTGTCTGGCCATTGATTACGACTTCATTCGACGATTCCAGATCGAAATCAAGGATCAGAGCGGCCGGTTTTCCGGGCGTGATCTGAAATCCGCTATGCGCGTTGATCACGACCTCGAGCGTAATAGTCGTCAGCGGGATACCGGAATCATCTATCGCCTGGGCCGGAATCGAATTGCCGTTTTCGTCTTCGACGGTAATTTCGGCGTCGCTGTAATCCAGCGTGATTTCAGCCTTGCTGTAGCTACCTGTCGGTACGGTCGCAATCGACAAAAACTCGGTGACTTCGACGTATTGTGAAAAATCAAGGCGTGCCGTGTTGGGCAGGGTTTCGACCACGGCGCCGTTAGCCTTGAATAAATTGATACTGACCACATCGATCGTGTACTGGTTGAAGTCGCCTTCGGCATCGGTCAGAGAAATGGAGAGATCACTGGTTTCTTCGGCACCGCCACCGCCGGAACTACAGGCGCTCAATGCGAGGGCGCTGAATGCGACCAGAAGAATCCAGAATTTCTGCCTGATATTTGCGAGAGTCATGACGTTACCCCAATTTAGTGGTTATCGTTAATTATTAAAACGAGTGACTCCGGATTCGGTTGACAAGCCGGGAAAAAAAGTACGCAGCAATTAGCTCCGGTTTTGCTCTGCCCGGGTTAGTCGTCAATGGTGATTCGTCTATCGGGGGCTCGGCGATGCCGGAAGGGTCACGACCGGCGTCATACCGGCGCGCAAATCTGTCGGGACTATTCGGGTAAAGCCAATATTTCAATCCTCGGCGAGAATTGAAAGATCATGCGCAGCTTCGCGTAACAGCGGCAGGTAACGCTCGCTATTTTCGATGGAGATGCGCGAAACCGGTGCCTGAATCGCCAGCGAACTGTAAAATCTGCCCTGCCTGTCCTTCATCGGCACCTACACCTATACCCCGGTCGACTTGCGCGCCACCTTGCATAAGTTAAACAGCGGTGCGCTCGTTAATCTCAACTGGATCGAACAGCGACCGCTGGCCAATGGTGCGGAAGCCTTCGAGGATCTGTTGAAGGGTAGCTGCCCTGCGCCAAAAATCGTGCTGCGAATTGATTAGGGGCCCGCTGATTTATGGGTCATTGCGAGGAGTGCCAGCGACGCGGCAATCCCCACCTGGCTGACGCTGATTTGTGAGATTGCTTCGCTTTGCTCGCAATGACTGCGAAATATTCCTTTTTAACCTGGCGAATTAAGCGTTGGTTTTAACCTTGATCACTGCCTGCTGCCAGTCGGCGAGTAGCAGCTTGCGATGGCCGGCCTCCATTTTCGGATCAAATTCTCGCTCCGCCTGCCAGCGTCGCGCGATATCTTCTATCGAATCGAACAGACCGATCTGCAAGCCGGCCAGATAGGCAGCACCCAGAGCCGTGGTTTCGGTCTCGACCGGTCTTTCGACGATGATGTCGAGCACATCGGCGAGGAATCCGCAGAGCCAGTTGTTTTGCACCATGCCGCCGTCGACTCGCAATCGAGTCGGTTGAAGTCCGTCACGGCGTTTGGCTTCGAGCAGGTCATAGGTCTGGTAGCAGACCGATTCGAGCGTCGCGCGCACCAGTTCCGCAGGCCCGGTGTCCCGCGTGATGCCGAATATGGCGCCGCGTGCAGCGGGATCCCAGTGCGGGGCGCCAAGTCCGGTAAAGGCCGGCACCAGGTATACCCCGTTATTCGAATCGAGCGATTCGGCCAGGGCTTCGGTTTCATGCGCCGAATCGATGATGCCGATGCCATCGCGCAACCATTGAACCGCGGCGCCGGCAACGAAAATCGATCCTTCCAGTGCATAAGTAGTCTTACCTTTTAGGCGATAACCAACCGTTGTTAACAGCTTGTTGTTTGATACCAGGGCCTGCTCGCCGGTATTGAGCACCATGAAACAACCGGTACCGTAGGTGCTCTTGATCATGCCGGGCTCGAAACAGGCTTGCCCGATCAGTGCCGCCTGTTGATCTCCGGCTACGCCTGCAATCGGGATTTCAGCATCGAGCAGTGTCTTGCTGGTAGTGCCGTAATCGTCGGCGCAGTCCAGCACTTCGGGTAACAGCGAAGCGGGGACCGATAACATTTCGAGTAGTTCGTTATCCCACTGCTGTTGGTGGATATTGAACATTAGTGTGCGCGACGCGTTGGTTGCATCGGTCGCGTGAACCTTTCCGCCAGTCAGGCGCCAGATCAAAAAACTGTCAATCGTGCCGAATGCAAGTTCTCCCTTGTCGGCGCGGGTACGCACACCGGTGACATTTTCGAGAATCCAGTTGACCTTGGTACCGGAAAAATAAGGATCCAGCAGCAAGCCGGTTTTTGCGGTAACCATGGATTCCACTTCCCGCGCCCGCAAAGATTCGCAGTAAGCGGCAGTGCGGCGGTCCTGCCAGACGATCGCAGGGTAGACCGGTTCACCGCTGGAACGGTCCCAGACCACGGTGGTTTCGCGTTGATTGGTAATTCCGATCGCGGCGATTTCATGATTGTCGGAGCTGGCCTTGCTGAAGGCTTCTCGTACCACGCTTAAGGTGGTGGACCAGATTTCCTCGGCGTCATGTTCAACCCAGCCATCCTCTGGAAAATACTGGGTAAATTCCTGCCGTGCGGTAAAGCCTGCGCGCCCCTCCCGGTCGAACAACATGGCCCGAGAACTGGTGGTACCCTGATCGATGCTGAGAATGTACCGACTCATCTCTACCTCCTGCTAAATGATTACGTCATCCCGGCCCCCGAGCCGGGATCTTGCGATGGTGCCATGATCCCCGCTTGCGCGGGAATGACGCGGCAATCATAATCCCTGTTCAAAATATTCATCAAATCGCACTTTAGCGTCCTCGCCGAATAACTTTTCGCAGGCCTCGAACAGTCCTGCCGATTGTCGCAAAGCGCTGCGCGATACCAGCAGCTCGATCTTGGAGCGTCGGCGTAGATAATCTTCGAGTTTAACGATCATTTCGTTTTGTGCCAGGTAATCGATTTCGCAACGACGGATGCCGGCGTTTTCAACCAACGGCTGCGACAGCGTAGGGTCTCGTTCTATCGAATCCAGCATGCCCGGTGCATGTGCGCCATAACGCCGCCACAGGCGCTCACTCAATGCTTCATCGGTATCGCTGGCAACAATCTTGTCGATTCCGAGCTGACTGGCATGTTTGAAAAATGAACGGCTCACCTGTCGATCTGGTTCGCCATACCATTTGCTGACCTTTTTCAAATTGAGGCCGAGCCTGGTGACACAGGCACAAATCTCATCGCCGACGTTCAGGCAATCGGTCAACTTGCCACCAAAAATGCTGATGTGATTGTGTTTCGCATCCATCTCGATGACGTGTTTACGCGACAACTGCTGTATGTCGACCGAGGCATCGTTTGTCTTGCGCATTGCCAGCGGGCGTACCCCGCAACGCTCGGCGATAATATCGTCGTTAACCAGCGGGATCGGTAAATCAAGACGCGAATTGATGTTCGATAGTACGAAATTCCGGTCCTCATCGGTAACCGAGGTAAGCGGATCTTCAACCGCCGTATCGGTGGTACCGATACAGGTTCGGTTCGCCATCGGTATCGCAAAAAACAGACGTTCGTCGTCGGCGAAGAATGCGAGTACGCGATGGCTGTCTGAAATTTGCGGCACGATCAGATGGATGCCCTTCGACAGCAAATGGCGATACTCGGTTTCGATTCCTGTGAGTTCGTTGTGCTGGTCGACGAAGGCGCCCGAGGCGTTGATCATTACCCTCGAGCGAATCGAAAAACGACGGCCGCTAACCTGGTCTTCCACCTGTGTCGTCCAGTTACCGCCGGCATCGTATTCTGCGCCTTTCGATTTAACATAGTTGGCGGCGACACAACCCCGGTCCATTGCGCTGCGCACAAAATTGAACACGAAACGGGCATCGTTATCGTGCAGGAAAGCATCCGAGTACTCGATCCCGCCCTTGCTGGCGAAGGTGTTAATCAGGGGTTCGCTGTGCTTGATCTGGCGCAATGAAAGCAGCCGCGGGGTTCGGGTTTTACCGCGTCCAAGAAGCCAGTACAACCAGGTACTCGCGAGAATTACCCAGGGATGAAAGCGAAACTTTTTATTCACCGTCATCAGAAAACGGATTTCCTTGACGGTGGAAGGAAAGCTGTCTAACAGTTCGTTACGCGATTTACACAGACCCGCAACCAGACCGAATTCGTAACCTTCCATGTACTTGATTCCACCCCATACCAGGTTGGAAGATTGCTGGCTGGTGAAGCCCGCGAAATCGCGTGCGTCGATCAAAGCAACCTTCGACCCGCTCGCAGCCAGGGCCGCAGCCGAAACCGCGCCGTTGATGCCGCTACCAATGATCAGTACGTCAAATTCCTCGCTTTCAAGACGTTCTATGTTGGTATTACGCAGATTCATGGGTTTTGCAAATCCTATGGGTAGAGTCGACACTACCTTTTCCGAGAGCTTGCGATTATGATCGGTTACATGCCGGACTCCAAGCACTTGCTCATCGTCGCGCACAATCCTTCGGCCAATACGCAGAAACTGGTCGAAGCAACATTGCGCGGTGCCCGGCACGAAGATATTGAAGGAGTCACGGTAAAACATATTCCGCCCTTGCAGGCGGTCGCCGACGATGTACTCTGGGCCGATGCCATCATTCTCGGCACGACCGAGAATTTCGGCTACATGAGCGGAGCGCTCAAGGATTTTTTCGACCGTATATATTATCCCTGCCTCGAGCACACCGAGGCGATGCCGTATGCGGCTTATATCCGGGCGGGTCTCGATGGTACCGGCACCAGGATTGCAATCGGCAAAATCACTACCGGGTTGAAATGGAAAGCAGCGCAGGAATCGATGATACTGCACGGTGAATATCAATCTGATTTCGAGGATCAATGTGAAGAGCTGGGAATGTTGATGGCAGCCAGCCTCGAGTCAGGCATAATCTAATGTCCAGTCATTCCCGCGCAATCGGGAATGACGTCAAATAAATCGGGGTTACGTCAAATAAACCGAAGCGGCGTCAATTATTCAGGGTGAGCCAAGATGACAGATTTCAGTGGAAAAAAAGCAATCGTACTGGGTGGCACGTCGGGTATCGGCCTGGCGACAACTGAAATGTTGCGCGACGGTGGCGCCAAAGTGATTGCCGGTAGCCGCCGCGAATGTGAAATTGACGGGGTCGAATGCGCACAGGTCGACGTGCTCGATCGTGAGGCATTGAGCAGGTTGTTTGAAAAACACCACGGCTTCGATTATCTGGTGAATGCCGCGACCGGTGGCCCGCGTGCAATCGGACCTTTCCTGGATATGGATCTTGAAGGTTATCAGAATTCTTTTGCCAAGCTCTGGGGTTACGTCAATAGCGTACGCCTCGGGGTACCACAAATGTCGCCCGCAGGCGCGATCGTATTGTTCAGCGGTTACCCGGCGCGCAAATGGCGTTCGGGTACGATCGCAATCGGTAGCGTTGGCGGGTCGGTGGAGGCTTTCATCCACCTGGTCGCGAATGAAATCAAGCCGGTAAGAATCAACGGGGTCAGCCCGGGTCTTATCGATACTCCGATGTCGGTGCTCAAAGGCGATGAACGCCGGGCCTTTTATGAAAAAGGTTCAGCGGAACACTTGATTCCGCGCGCGGGCACTTCTGCAGAAGTCGCAGCTGCTGCAATTTTCCTGCTCGAAAACGAATTTGTTACCGGCACGATTGTCGACGTCGATGGCGGTGCAATCGTCACATGAGCTTTGAGAAAATCACCAGGCACCTGGTTGGAGATATCCCGGGGCGCAGCACCGAGCTGAACTATTTTCGTATCGGTCCCGCAGGCGGGGCTACTCGCCTATTGCGTTGAACTCGGGGAGCAGGTGGAAAAGGGCGATCGCATCGCCGATATCGTCATGCTAGACGGGGTGGGCGCTTTCGTTGATAGAATTCCGCTTCTGGCCGGCACTTCGGGTCGGGTAATTTCGCGCGCCGTCACCAGTATGTCTGGCGCAACGCTGATATCGCCAAGATTGTCGGCACTGAAATTCTGCAGTCTCGCGTCGGCAATCTGCTCAGCGACTAGCCCTGGTGTTCTAAAGGGTGACGTCTCCTTTATGGGTACCTTACCGGGTACCCGATTGCGCGAGATCCAGACGAATCGGAATGACGATAACTATTGAGGGGGTATGATGGACAACGAATTATTTGAAAAAGGGCTGACTAAACGCAAGGCTACACTTGGCGCCGAATACGTGGAGAAAAACCTGACCGCGGCCGACGACTTCACGCGACCGTTCCAGGAGGCAATGACCGCCTGGTGCTGGGGATTCGGGTGGGGTGATGATGCGATCGAGCCGAAGACGCGTTCGATGATGAACCTGGCGATGATCGGCGCGCTCGGCAAGATGCACGAATGGGAAATTCATTGTCGTGGCGCGATCAGCAACGGCGTCAGCAAGGAAGAAATCCGGGCCATCATCCACGTCGTCGGAATTTACTGCGGGGTACCACAAGCACTCGAATGTTTCCGCATCGCGCGAAAAGTTCTCGAGGAAGACGGCCAGTTATAATCCCTCCGACCGTTCCGGTTGCTTCCACACAGCCGACGTCCGTGTCTGGCCTTGTGTCGATTGCTGCGATACTCGAAGAACCGGTTGCGGTCTACGGTTAGCTGATTTATCGTTGGTAAACCTATGCATACGGAATTCGCAGATCTCGACCAACAACCGGTAGCCGATCAATCGTCCAGGATAGAATCGGTGCCCGTTATCGATATTGCAGAGCTGATAATCGATTCATCAGCCGCTGCCTCCACCGCTGCAATCGACCAAATTGCGCTGGCCTGTCAAACCTGGGGGTTCTTCCAGATTATCAATCACGGTATCCCCACCGATCAAATTAGCGAAGTCTGGCAACAGACCCACGCCCTGTTCGCATTACCGGTCGAAGAAAAGCTGGCTGTTGTGCGCAGCAGGGATAATCCATGGGGGTTTTACAACAACGAGCTCACCAAGAATCAACGCGACAAAAAGGAAGTTTTTGATTTTACCCGCAAAGGCATCGATCCGATTTATGGCCGAACCAATCGGTGGCCGCCAGATCGCCCGGCCTTCCAGGCCACGATGATGGCTTACCTGGACTCATGTACCAGCCTGGCATTGAAACTGCTCGAAGGTTTCTGCCTGGGACTGGATCTACCCGCCGATTTCATGCACAAGGACTTTGCCGATGACCACACCGGTTTCGTTCGTCTAAACTATTACCCGATAAAAGATCCGCTGTCGGAATTATCGATCGAACACCAACTCTCCGCAGACCTCGGTATTCATCATCACACCGATGCCGGTGCACTGACCGTATTGCTACAGGATGAGGTCGGCGGCCTGCAGGTGTTCCGAGATGGCTACTGGTACGACATCCCCACCATCGAAGACGCGATAGTGATCAATACCGGTGACATGATGCAGGTCTGGTCAAACGATACCTACAATGCCCCCATCCATCGGGTGCTGGCGATGGAATCAATAGAGCGCTATAGCATTCCCTTCTTTTTCAACCCGGCGGCAAACTGCAAGGTAAGCCCATTACCTTCGGTAATCAATGAGCAAAATCCGAGTCGATATCACGACATCGAGTGGGGCAGTTTTCGCGGTAAACGATCCGAAGGAGACTTTGCGGATTATGGTACCGAAGTACAGATTTCCCAGTACCGAAAATAGTATCGTTTACCGAACCATCGATTACTTTAGCGTTTAGATGAGCCGTTACCGCCCGCCGGCGCCGAAAAAATCTCCCTATATTACGCTAGCCGGAATGCGTGAACTCGAGGCAGAGCAGCAAGCGATCTGGTTGAGAAGACGTGAAGTGGTGGCGGCGTTGTCGGCAGCAGCGGCGGAGGGCGATCGCTCCGAAAACGCCGAGTATATTTATCGCAAAAAAGAATTGCGCGAGATCGATCGGCGGATTCGATATCTGCAGAAGCGCCTGCCCGAGCTTAACGTCGTCGAGCAAAAACCAGCGAGTTCGGACCGGGTTTTTTTCGGGGCAACGGTAAAGCTCAAAGACGAAGACCAAACCCTGGTCAGCTATCGTATCGTCGGCCCCGACGAGTTTGATCGCGAACAAAACTATATCAGTGTCGATTCACCGCTGGCGCGATCGTTGATGAAACGTGAAGCGGGTGACGAAGTCGTGGTCGAAGTGCCGGGTGGGCGCACGGTATACACTATTGTCGGTATTCACTACTAAGGTGCCAACACACTCTGGATGCCGCGATGGCTAAAAAAGCAGGGATCTTGTAACCCGCAACGAGTCATCCCGATATGTCAAACCGCCACCAAAGCGGGAAGGACAGTAAATATGGGCTGGTTATCCGGTGCTGGTGAGCTAACCTTTTGCGATAGCTTTAAGGTCGGTTGCCGGATCCGCGACTTCTTCTCGAGAGGGATTTTTACCCGCCCCGATAATTTTCCTGCCGAAGGCATAAGACCCGGGTTCGTTCATCGCGTCTATCGCGAGCAGCTCGTCGTCACGGTAATACCAGACTGACAAACTGCTATCATTCGCACCGGGTCGAATCACGGTTTGGTTGTGCCCCTGGTTGAGGCCGACAATCTGTAGCTTGCAGTCGTATTGATCCGACCAGAACCAGGGCAGCGCGGTATAAGTAACCGGCTCTCCGGCCAGTACGCGTGCCACCAGGTCACCCTGATCGACCGCATTTTGCACCGATTCGAGTCGGATCTGTTGCCCGTTACGGATGAAGTTGCTGCAGTCGCCCGCGGCATAGATATCAGGGTCCGAAGTCTGGCAGGATTCACCGACTCGAATTCCATTGTCGCAGTCGAGCCCGGCCGCCTGCGCGAGCCCGGTATTCGGACTGCTTCCTATACCGACCAGCACCAGATCGGCATCGATGATATCGCCGCTATCAAGTTCTGCACCACAAACCCTGCCATCTTTACCCAATAGCCTGGTCAAGCGCGTAGATTCATGCAGAGTCACCCCGTGTCCTGCGTGCATTTTGCGGAAATAATTCGACGTCTCCGCGGCCGCCACCCGTTGTAGAATTCGCTCCGCCATTTCCAGCACCGTGACTTCGAGCCCCAGTTGGCGCGCTACTGCCGCGGCTTCGAGACCGATATAACCACCGCCGATAATCAGCAAATTACGCCCGGCCTGAAATTGAGGTGACATCTTGTCGCTATCGGAAATACTGCGCAGCGTAAAGATCCCGTTCAGTTCCCCTCCGACCGCGCCCGGCAGGCTGCGGGCGCTCGAACCGGTGCACAATAGCAACTTATGATAGGCGATGACCTCACCGTCGGTGGTGGAAACCTGGTTATAGTCGCGTTCGATTGCATCGACACGAGTGTTTAAACGTAGTTCGATGTCCTGATTTGCATACCAGTCCAGCGGACGAATGAACAGGCGTTCGCATTCGAGCTCACCGAGCATATATTTCTTGGAAAGCGGCGGTCGCTGGTAGGGTGGGTGTGGTTCCTCACCGATCAGCAGTATGGGTTGTTTGCTGCCGAGCGCAACATGGCGCGATATGAAAGAGGCTGCCGCCTGACCAGCGCCAACAACGACGATCGGAGCAGGCATGAACTATTCAGGCTCGGGAACGTGCAGGATCAGGCCGTCCAGTTCCGCCGACGCTATGATCTGGCAACTCAGACGGCTGTTACCCTCGCGCTCGACATCCGTCATTTCGAGCATGCTGTCTTCGATATCGTCGATTTCGCCGGTCCTGGCCAGCCATTCGGATTCGACAAACACGTGGCAGGTGGCGCAGGAAAGACAACCGCCGCATTCACCTTCGATGTGGGGGACATTGTTTGCTGTTGCGGCTTCCATCAGGTTCAAACCGTGTTTTACCTCGGCGCTGATTTCGCTGCCGTCTTCCATCTTCCAGGTGATATTTGCCATGGTGTCGCGTTACGGATAGTGGATTTCAAATTCGCGTAATGTATCCTTTTTTTTGCTTGATGTCTTTTCAATTTCAATTGCATCAGCGCTGCTGATTTGTCTCGTTCGCGCGCTGCTGCATCATTTTAACCAGGAGCGTGTAACCCGTTTGCCGCAAACTGCGATCTCCTTTGCCCGGACCGACGATTATGCCGAATACGGTTATACCCTTGGGGACAATATAATGTGCTTTCAGGGGCATCCCGAGCAATCTCATCGGGCGATGATTAACTTTTTGAAGGCCACTGATAGCCTGTCGCGGGGCGAGTGTGTGCTGCCTACTCGATGCATCGATGCCGGAAAACCCGACTCACACATCTGGGGTGAATGAATGATGCGCTTTTTTATGGCATAATCCCGGTTACTGGTTACCTGGAGATAAAAATCAAAATTCTTTCTGTGGTTATTCCGGCGGCTCTTTTTGTAGTCCCATCTTACGCTGCCGATATCGAAAACGGCGACGACCTGCATTTCGAGAATTGCACCGGGTGCCACGACTCAAGTACCTACACCCGGGAAAATAGACGCGTACAATCGCTGGCGCGCCTGGGCACCCAGGTGCGTTTTTGTAAGAATAGTCTGGGACTGACGTGGTTCGATGACGAGGTTGATGACGTAATCGGGTATCTAAACAAAGAGTTTTATCACTTTTAAACTTCAGATATTGCTGATGTCCAGGGCGAATAAAGAAACACCTACCAGCGGCCAATGACGATACCGAGATCTTCATCGCGTTCGGGCCCCAGGCCGGCAAGATCGTCGTAAGGTATGCCGACGCGCGGTTTTAATCGTCTGTGCCAATCGATCAGGAGCTGTTGCATCCCGGCGCGAATCTTTCCATCCTTAGTCTTCGCCGATGATGGCCTATTCCTGCAACGGGTTTCGACACGCGTAAACCTGTCGGTTAAGGAAGGCAGTATAACCGTGAAGCACCGGTAAGCTTGAATCCGGATACAGCCCATCCTGCAGTTCGAATGGCTCGAAGCCACCACTACCGGCACAACGCGCAAACTCGGAACTGAGGTCGATGCCGAGCGCCTGCATTGCGTCTGTGCTTTTGCGGTTGTGGGTTTTGCCCACCAATGCACTGCGCTAGCCTGCGGGCTTCAGGTAATCGGCGATCGTCAGTTCGTCGATTCGTCCAGGACAAATGCAGCACCACTGCTCCGGGATTGGAGCGACAGTTCGAGAGGCAGGTGGCCTGCCACTATGCCGAGGCGGCCATGAAAGTCTGAACCGACTCGATGATGATGGCAGCGACTCATAAACGGCATTTTTTACTACGGGTTGTTTTATTTTGTGGTGCGGCGATAGCAATGAACACGACAAGCGCTGGTCAACCGACGACATCTTCGCTGGAGCAGTTCCTGGCAGCTGCCTCGAACGACGATTCTGCGACGATTCATGCAATGCTGGCACAGGGGATCGATATTGAATCCCGTGACTCCGATGGTCGTAGCGCGTTATTACTCGCCACCCACCACAACGCTGTCAATGCCGCCCGCATCCTCATCGATGCCGGCGCCGATGTGAACGCGATAGACAATATCACTGACTCGCCCTATCTCTATGCCGGGGCGGAAGGGCGGCTGCAAATTTTACGCATGACGCTGAATAACGGCGCCGATCTGACCAGTGTTAATCGCTATGGTGGCACCGCATTGATTCCTGCGGCGCACCACGGTCACATCGACACGGTGCGAGAGTTGCTAAGAACCGAAATAGATATCGACCATGTTAATAACCTGGGCTGGACCGCCTTACTGGAAGCCGTCATTCTCGGCGATGGCGGATCGACCTATATCGAGATTGTCGGTTTGTTAATCGAGGCGGGCGCCGACATAAACCTACCCGATGACAATGATGACTCACCGTTAACCCATGCGCTAGTCAATCACTATACCGAGATCTCAAAGCTGTTACGGGATGCAGGCGCAACCCCCGCAGACTGAAAACCCAAACAGGTGCCGTAAAACGAGGCTCCGGGCTCCGCCTCCTACATGCAGGTTGCAGGCTAGTAGGTTGCTACTTCTCCAAGCAACCAATCTACCTCGTCGTCGCCTTCGATAGTTAAGCGTTTGCGGGTTAGATAGTTTAGTTGCGGGGTCGATCTGAGTAACTCCTGGTAGCGGGTGGCTTCGACCACGAGCAATCCGCAATCGGTAGTCGCGGTCAGTTCTACGGCGTGCTTATCGCGGTGCGGGCGCCAGCCTAACTCTTCGCCGATGACGATCTTTTCCTCGCTGCCGTCTTCACCGACTATGGCGCCGAAACCTTCGACGAAGATGTACAGATGCGAGTCATCCAGCCTTTTCTTATTGCCTGCCTCAACCACCAGCCATTCGGCGATGCGTGAGATTTTGTCGGTTACGGTGGAAGATAAATCGGTAAACTGGGGTAAAAGTTTGATCACGGGCCGTAGCAACCATCGCTTTTCGAGCATTTTTTGCAGGCCGCTGTAGCGAATGAAATTGCGGAAGGTTTCTTCGGCGAATACGCAAACGGTAACTGGCGTTCGGGCAACGACGCTGGCGTTGCGAATACCGGATCCGGTCAATATCGCCATTTCACCGATAACATCGCCGGCTTGCAACCTCGCCGCCACCTCGAGCCTGCCATCCTCGATTCGCACCACGTCGCAGTAACCCGTCAGAATCAGGTACACCGCGCCGTGGCTTGCCGCTTCCTGAACGATAATGACGTCCTCGGTGTTATAGCGGTAGATGTCCTGTTCCGCGAGCAGGTTGCGCATCCAGCGATTGGGAAAGGGCTGCCCCAGCCAAAGGGTCAGGTAATGGTTGATTTGTGAAGTGTATATCATGCTATCACCCTCGATCAGGGTATAGCGTTTGCCCGAGCTCGCGAGCGAAAAAGTAGTTTGCAGGGCCTCAGGCACTTCATCGACATGAACGAAAACCACGCGCTCGGCCTTGGAATCGAGCGCGTCAGCGGGATCACCGTGAATTTCGCCGGCACCACCATCGGCGATCAACAGGTGAAAGTTTTGTGTGTAGAGCCTTTCGAGGTTTGCCAGCGTTTCTGCGCGCACGATGCCCGATGCGCTCATGTCTCGTACCGAGGCCAGTTTCTGATTATCGCCGACGATACAAACATCGCGAAACTGACCTTTATGCAGGGTCGAAAAAGTAGCGCCAATGGTCGGTATGCTGTGCACCGTGTTGTGAACTTCGATCTTGAGTCCATAGTAATTGAGGGTGTCGCCGGGGTTGACCCTGATCAATTCGAAGTGCTCTGCAACGGTATCGATTTGCCAGCCGAGGCTGCAACTCAGTTTTTCCATCGCCATATTGAAAATTTCTTCGGTCGTAATGACCTCGACGCGATGGGGCATCTCCATCAACGGAAACATCGAGCAGTGATCGTCATGCAGGTGAGTCAGGAACACAGCCGAAACCTGGTTCTTGGAAATGCCGCGCGCAAACAGATGCTGATTGAGAAACGGAATCGAATCGATTAACAGGTAATCGCCGTTGTAGCAAAGCGCGAGACCGGTACAAGGTTCCTCGGTAGAAAAACCAGAGGCGCCCCCGAGTATCTCGATTCCCAATTTTGCAAGCCCGCCGGGGACGTAATCGGTTGGTACCGGGTACGATGGGTTAATTTCGACATCGTCATTGAGGTCAACGTGAACATCCCCGCCTTGGTTAGATACCAGGTATCGATCGAGGCCTTGACGTTCGATCACAAAATCTCCGGCGAGCGCGATATTATTTTCGAACGGTACCCGGGTAAAGAAATCTTCTATGTTACGTACGCTGCCATCATCGTTTTTGATGGCCACCGATTCCGATACCGCCAGCCACTCATTTTTAAGGTCTGCTTCAGTACCCCAGGTATCGAGTTCCTCGAGAGTCGGTCCGAGCAAAGTGAAGCGCAGCAATCGTAACGCATGACTGATTGAGTCGGTGTCACCAACCAGGTTGACCTTGCGTCTTTCGGCAAGACCTTTGGAGAAAAATAAAAAAAAGTAGAGCGGGAATTCCAGGTTGTTCAGCATCGAGCCGTTTTTCTCGCGAATATCAGTCAACACCAGCGTATCGAAACGAGATATTCCCTCGCGTAACAGGCCTTTCAAAACTTCAGGCGGCTGGCCAAAAAGAATAATTTCGGAAACGCCGGTGACGATCCGACTGCCAGGGGCGGGCGTAAGAATTTGAGGTTCAGCCATATTCCTGATTATAGTATGCTGAACAACAAATTGTACCCTGACAGGTAGTGCGGTGAAAGTCGTAATATTGTTAGATGATTTGCAATAGTTCGGCTTGCAAGGCTGCTGCTAGATGCTATGGCTGACACAAAATTCGCCATTGATATCGATTACGATGTCCGCGTTACCGGAACCGTCCCGGTACTCATGAGTCCCTTTGATTTGCTTGCTCATCGGTGCTCCCCAGTTCAAATTCTTTGCCCATGCTGGTGACAGTCAGATAACTGACCCCATCGCGCTCGGTTGAATACGCAAGATTCAGTAAATCGTAAAACGCACTACGGCTGATTAATGCATTCAAGCCCTGTCGCAGGTGCACATAGGGCCTGGGCTGGTTTGTTCTGGAATCGATTTCGACGCGGATAACATGTTCTTGATCGACGACTATGCGTTCGCCGATATTGGTGGTAAAAATGATCGCCTGCTGACCCCGGGCGTCGATACTTTCGACCAGTGTCGCAATAAATGGAGCATCCTCCACTTCGATACGCAGCTTCTCGACCGGCGTGACCAGGTAATAATCGTCGTTCTCGCGTTGCAATATACCTGCAAACAGTTTGACCAGCGATTTGCGTTTGAACCGACGCCCCTGGTGGAACCAGCTACCGTCGGCGGCGATGCGAATATCGATCTCGCCCTGATAACGTGGATTCCAGTCGCGCGCGGTCGCCTGGTTGGCTTCGCTGGCACTGATGTCGGCGAGGACTTGGTCGAGTTCTGACATGGGGTAATTCTGTGCAAATTATCGCTGCTGCACAACCAAATTTTTATTGACGACATCCGGGTTTTACCAGTATGTCGGGTTACCGGAATTTGTAACGGAACCTGTATATCGTCATACCCGCACAAACATGTGCCTTGCCAGCTTTGTCTTTGAAGCAACAGGTTTGATGCAATAGAGCTGGCAGGGATAATTCTATGAAGGTACGTGGAAAACATTTTTGACGGGGAAAATGTATACCACTCCCGGCGACCAGTGTCTGGAGGTTAAAAGGGTTGGGAATACCGGATAGGAGCGATGCAAAAGCCCGGGCTATATCGTCATACCCGCGTCGACTAGTCATCCCGCGTAAGCGATAATCTTGCGATGACGGCGCGTTATAAATTCTCCGTTTGCAGGAGGATGACGTCAGGTTAAAGCTGCATTAGTTTTATCGAAAACTGGAAGTACCAGAAAGCCAGCATATCGTCTTCAATTCTTGGGACGTAAGTTGCATTGACACCACCCCAATCGTTGCTTATTGAAACGAAAGGAATCGCGCCTAAAAAAGGTTTATCGTCGTTGTAGTCGGGACGCGTCATTGCCAGGCCGGCTACGCCAACGTCAAAATTTATCCTCTTCGAACTGGATCCTAGGTTGAAGCGGCGCTTTATACCCGCACCGATATATCTAGAAGTATTATTGTTGCTATCCTTAAGAGATGCCAGGCTGATTAGTGGTATCCAGCGTCGGTTGGCGTCAAATTCGTATTGAAGTCCCAGCCCGTAGTTATTTTCGTTCAGGTCGTTAGAGCCCATATGAATAGTCTTACCGCTGATGATGACCAGTAATTCGTCGGCGTTGACTTGCAGGTTTGCCAACTGCGTGAGCAATAACAATAGTAACGCCGGTTTCAACTTAATCACCTGTGGGTGGTACGATTAAGCGGGATATCGGCAGCTTCGGCTATAACCTGATCTTGAATCCGATGTGAGCGAATTCGGCTGAACTTTAAATTTTTTAGGGATCGACTGACGCTACAGCGTGGTCGCACCGACATCGACCACGCCATGGCCGGAACTGCTGAACTGATACGACTCGGTGATTATACCCGGAATGCGGTAAGCTGCCAGGTCTGAGTATATCGGGTGTCCCCTTTATCCCCCGGTTACCGGGGGGAAGAACCCGACCTCGTCGGTGTTGCTGATCTCGGCAGCAGGGTCACTCATTTCCTGGTTGATGGCGATCAGTACCCGGGTGTCGCCACCAAACGCGTCGGCAAAGGGTTCGCCGCGCGCGATCAACAAATTAACGAGGTCTGTAGCGGTTTTACAATCCGCGGGTAGATCGAATGTTTCCGCTTGAGTGCCCAGTGTTTCGGCGAGACTGGCAAAGTAAAGTATTTTAGCCATGAGATTTACAACGACCAGTCGAAGAACTGGATGCTGACTTCGTCACCGGGTTCGACGCCGGCATTTTCATCGGCTAGTACGATGAAGCAGTTGGCGCGGCTCATCGATGTCAGAATGCCCGAACCCTGTTTGCCGGTCTTGCCGACCTGCCATTGGTTGTTTTCGTCCAGTGTCGCGATGCCGCGCTGGAACTCGTAGCGCCCCGCTTTCTTGCGTACCTGGTCGAGGGCGCGCGCGCGAAATAGCGCGGGTCGACGCGGGTTTGCACCGGCCAGAAGTTCGATTGCGGGCATCACGAACTGGCTGAAAGTGACCATTACCGCCACCGGGTTACCGGGAAGGCCCATGAAAATACTGGCGTCGATCTGACCAAAGGTTAACGGGCGTCCTGGCTTGATCGCAATTTTCCAGAACTCGGTGGTGCCCAGGTCGGACAACGCCGGTTTGACAAAATCGGCTTCGCCGACCGAAACACCGCCGGTGCTGATGATCAGATCGGCCTGGGACGAAGCCTGGGTCAGCACTTCACGCATGCTATCAGGATCATCAGCTACCACTCCCAGGTCAATGATGTCTACCGCCATGCGCGATAGCATGCCATACAGACTGTAACGATTACTGTCATAAATTTTGCCGGCTTCGAGCGGTTCTCCTACAGGAACAAGTTCATCGCCGGTGGAAAAGAAGGCAACCACCGGTTTGCGTTTTACCTGTAATTGAGCGATGCCGAGCGATGCCAGTACACCTAGATCAGCCGGGCTGAGTCTTGCGCCGGCCTCGATCACGATCTCACCCTGTTTTACATCTTCACCGGCCAGGCGTATGTTTTCACCGGGTCGATGTTCGGCATCGATACCAACCTTTCCCGCTTCGTTTACTTCGGCCTGTTCCTGCATGACCACCGCGTCGGTGCCTTGCGGAATCAACGCTCCGGTCATGATGCGAACACACTGGCCCGGACCGCAGGTTTCATCAAAAGGAGTACCGGCAAAAGCGGTGCCTATCACTTCGAAATCGATAATTGCCCCTTGTTGCAGGCTATCGATTGCAAGGGCATACCCATCCATCGCAGAATTTGGCTGCGGTGGCACATTATGCGGTGATTTTACAGCTTCATTATTGACCCGGCCCAGGCAATCGCGAATCGGCAGGCGCTCGCAGGCAAGGACCGGGCGTACGCGCTGCTGAATTTTGCCAAGTGCCTCGGCCAGGCTGATTGAAGCGGGATCGAAAGGATCAGCGCAGCTTGGAGCGGAAGAAATTTTGTCACTCATTTAACGATGATTACCTCCTTGAGGGGGTAATTGAGGCATAGACGAAGCCAAAATGGTAGGGCCAGCGTAAAATTATTCTGTGCTGATGTCGATATCGAAGCGAAAGCTTATAAAATTTACGATTAGGGCTATAAAAGCATCGGCGAGAGTGGTATTTTTACGTCCTGACCTGAGACATTCCGGCTGGATAAAAAATGCAGTAATCCCTCGGGAATGATAAAAACGACATAACCGGAGGATACAATGCAAAAATCCCTTCATATAGACCCTGGTAAATGTACCGGGTGTCTGCAATGTGAAATGGCGTGTTCGTACGAGCACACCGGAACCTTCAACCCGTCGCGATCGTTTATCAAGGTATTTACCTTTCATCACGAAGGAAGATTTGCGCCCTACACCTGCACCCAGTGCGATGAAGCCTGGTGCTTGCGTGCCTGCCCGGTCGATGCCATCAGCATTGACTTGTCGACCGGCGCCAAGGTGGTTTCCGATGACAAATGTGTTGGCTGCAAGGTCTGTACCATCGCCTGCCCGTTCGGCACCATCAATTACGCACAGGCAACCGGCAAGGTCGTGAAATGCGATCTCTGTGGCGGTGATCCGCAATGTGCGGCTGCCTGCCCTACCGATGCGATCACCTATATAGACGCAGACTGGACCGGTTACGACCGTATGCTGGCCTCGGCGGCGAAGAGTTTGCCCTCCGCCGAAGCAACCGCGTGATAATGGAGGAAATGAATCATGTCCTGGACCAGAAAAATCCTGCGGGTAGACCTCGCTAAAGGTACCTGTACTTCCGAACCACTCAACATGGAGTGGGCAAATTTATACCTGGGCCAACGTGGCCTGGCGTCAAAATATCTGATCGAAGAAATCGATCCCAAATGCGATGCGCTCGGTGTCGACAACAAAATGATCATGGCCACCGGGCCGCTGACCGGCACCATGGCCTCGACCGGCGCGCGCTATTCGGTCATCACCAAGAGTCCGTTGACCGGCGCTATCGCCTGTTCCAATTCGGGTGGTTTTTTCGGTGCGGAGCTGAAATATGCCGGCTGGGACATGATTATCTTCGAGGGTAAATCCAGGAAGCCGGTCTACCTGTTGATACAGGATGATAAGACTGAATTGCATTCTGCCGATGAAATCTGGGGCAAATCTGCCTGGGAAACCGACGATATCCTGCACCAGACGCATCAGGATCCGCAACTACGGGTTGCCTGTATCGGTCGAACTGCCGAACACGGTTGCCTCTATGCCGCGGTAATGAATGACAAGCACCGCGCAGCCGGACGTTCCGGCGTCGGTACCGTCATGGCGTCGAAGAACCTGAAGGCTGTCGCTGTGCGCGGCACCCAGGGCATCGGCAACGTGGTAGATCCCGAGGCCTTCATGTCGGCGACTAACGATGGCAAGGCGGTGCTGGCCGAAAACGCGGTAACCGGACAAGGCCTGCCCGCGTTTGGCACCCAGATACTGATGAATGTCATAAACGGTGTCGGCGGTCTGCCGGCGCGCAATATGCGCGATGTCGGTTTCGAGGGTGCGGAAAATATATCGGCCGAAGCCATGGCCGAGTCGCGCGCCAGCGATGGCAAACCCAACCTGACCACCAATGCCGCCTGTTTTGGATGCACTATCGCCTGCGGGCGCATCTCCACCGTCGACAAGACGCATTTCTCGGTTGTGGACAAGCCGCAATACCACGGTGCTTCGGGTGGGCTCGAGTATGAGGCCGCGTGGGCGCTCGGCGCAGATACCGGGGTTGATGACCTCGATGCGCTGACCTACGTGAATTTTCTGTGTAACGAAGATGGCATGGATCCGATCACCTATGGCGCGACCGTGGCGGCTGCGATGGAGATGTTCGAAGAAGGCGTCATCACCACCAAAGAAACCGGCGGAATTGAACTCAGGTTTGGTGACGCCAGGGCGCTAGTCGCGATCACCGAACAATTCGTTACCGGCGAGGGGTTTGCCAAAGACCTGGGAATGGGGTCGAAGCGGCTGTGCGATAAATACAAGCGCCCGCATCTGTCGATGACGGTCAAGGGCCAGGAATTCCCGGCCTACGATCCGCGTGGCATCCAGGGTATCGGCCTCGCCTACGCAACCGCGAACCGGGGCGCCTGTCATCTGCGCGGCTATACCATCGCCTCGGAAATTCTCGGTATCCCGGTTAAAACCGAGCAAACCGATTCGGATGGCAAGGCCGAACTGGTGAAGGCTTTCCAGGACGCCACCGCGCTGGTTGATTCGGCGGGACTTTGTATCTTTACCACCTTTGCCTGGGGTATGGACAACATCGCACCGCAGATCGATGCCGCTTGCGAGGGTGACTGGAGCGTTGAAAACTGTCTCGAAACCGGTGAGCGCATCTGGAATATGGAGCGTCTGTTCAACCAGGCCGCCGGATTCACCGCGGATGACGATAAGCTGCCCAAGCGTCTGCTCGAGGAAGTCATCAAGAGTGGTCCAACCCAAGGCCAGGTCAGTCGGCTTGGTGAAATGCTGCCGAAGTATTACGAAGCCAGGGGCTGGACCGCGGACGGCAAGATCCCGAAACAAACCCTAAAACGCCTTTCGCTTTAACTATATTTACCCCCTGCTGCCGGGCGGCAGGGGGTCCGCATCATTAATAGGCATTGAATCATGCAACATTTAATCATTGGTGCTGGCCCTGCCGGAGTGGTGGCGGCCGAAACCCTGCGCAAGGTCGATCCCAAGGCGGATATCGCAATAATCGGGGATGAACCCGAACCCCCTTATTCGCGCATGGCAATCCCCTATTATCTGTGCGACAACATTGAAGAATCGGGTAGTTATCTACGCGATCCGATAGCGCACTACAAGGCGCAGAATATCGAGCTGGTACAACAATCTGTGGACAAGCTCGATATCAAAAACAAACAGGTCACGCTCGCAGACGGCAGTTCGCGCGTCTACGACAAGCTGTTGATTGCTACCGGTTCGCATCCGGTCAGCCCGCCGATACCAGGGCTGGATCTACCACAGGTGCATTCCTGCTGGACCCTCGAAGATGCGCGCAACATTATCAAGCTGGCACAGTCCGGGTCTAACGTTGTGTTGATCGGCGCCGGATTTATCGGCTGCATCATACTCGAAGCGCTGGTCAAGCGCGGTGTCAGGCTGACCGTGGTCGAGACCGGTAACCGCATGGTACCGCGCATGCTCGATGACAAGGCCGGCGGCTTGCTCGAGCAATGGTGTAAAAATCAGGGTATCGACGTGCACACATCGTGCAGCGTTGAATCGGTCAGTACCGCCGGGGATGATCAGGTGGAGGTTGCTTTAAGCGATGGCGGTAAACTCAAAGCGGCATTGGTGATAACGGCCACCGGAGTCAAGGCGAATACTGATCTGCTCGAAGCTACCGGCATCGAAACAGATTTCGGCGTGCTGGTGAATCAACGCATGCAATCCAGCGATCCTGATGTTTACGCTGCGGGGGATGTCGCCCAGGGCGTCGATTTCTCCACCGGCAAGCAGGAAGTGCAGGCGATTCAACCGACCGCGACCGATCATGGCCGCATCGCCGCGCTCAATATGGCCGGGCAGGGAGGCGAGCATCACGGCACGCTGAACATGAACGTGCTCGATACCGTGGGCTTGATTTCCTGTTCTTTCGGTCTCTGGATGGGAGTTGATGGCGGCGATAGTGCCGAGTTGTATAACCC
Organism: uncultured Gammaproteobacteria bacterium; assembly: GCA_964488685.1. Taxonomy (GTDB): domain Bacteria; phylum Pseudomonadota; class Gammaproteobacteria. The sequence goes on along the minus strand of CAZAVY010000011.1, from coordinate 15,491 downwards.
GGACGAGTTCCAGTATATCAACCTGCAATTCGATGGTGATCATCTGGTCGGCGCCAGTAGCGTCGGCAAAACCCAGCATGTTGGCGTGCTACGAGGGTTGATCGAATCGAAGATTCATCTGGGGGACTGGAAAGGTCGTTTGATGCGGGACCCAACCGCGATCATGGAGGCCTACGTGGCCTGTACCCAGGAACTTGGCTATACCTGAATAAAGCCAGCCGGGTTTTGTTGATGATATCGAATGCAGATTAGTATCGAATTCTATGCTTCGTTGATGAAGTACCTGCCCCCGGGTAAAAAACGCTTCAGGCGCGACATCAAGGTCGAAAGTGGACTCATTCTCAATCGTTTAATCGAGCAATACCATATTTCTACCGAAGAGGCGCATATCGTGCTCGTCAATGGCCTTTTTGTTTGTGGTGAAGATCGAGAAGAACGCGCTTTGATCGAGGGCGATGTGATCTCGATCTGGCCGCCGGTCGCAGGTGGCTGAACCTCGAAACTCAAGATATCGTCATTCCCGCGAAAGCGGGGATCTTATTGATGTTACTCTAGCCCCTTATCTGAAGACAAATGAAAGCTGACCGAGATTTGCAACCCGACCTGGTCGAATACGAAATGGGGTATGGCGCCGACGAATTCGCCAGGGTTTTACTGGGCCCGTTCAGCGGTGATCGAACCGGATTCAATGCGACCGAAATCGGACGCCACCAATGGTTGGTTTCGCTCGATGATGCGGTGTTCGACCTCGCCATAAGCGTCGCCCAAAAACCACCGCGCAAGCTGGGCCTGTTTAATCTGCCGGTACTCGCGGTTAAATTTTCTTTCACGGGTACCGAAGCGACATTACGCAATGCTTTTTTTCATCGATTTCATCAGTATTTTCACAAAGGTGGAGGATGAACCGGGCACAGCGTGACCGATACGCGCGCCAGATTCGCCTGCACCCGTTTGGCGAAAAGGGGCAGCAGGCGATCCTCGATGCAAGCGCGCTTATTGTCGGCGTCGGTGGGCTGGGTTCACCGGCGGCGATGTACCTCGCCGCGGCCGGCATCGGCAAGTTGATACTCGCCGATTACGATGTCGTCGAAAGCTCCAACCTGCAGCGCCAGATTATCCATGCCGACAGCTCGGTCGGGGAAAACAAGGTGGAATCAGGAAAGCAAACCCTGACGAGGTTAAATCCCGGTTGCAAAGTGGAGATAGTCGGGTATCAGCTCGAGAGTGACGAACTGAAACAGGTGATCGAATCGGTCGATATCGTGCTCGATTGCAGCGACAACTATCCGACTCGATTCGATGTCAATCGCGCATGCGTCGAAACCGCGACGACGCTGGTTACCGGTGCCGCGATCCGTCTCGAGGGGCAGATCATGAATTATCAGCCGCGGGCCAACAGCGCCTGTTACCAGTGTCTCTATTCGCATGCCTACGGCGCCGAGGAATCCTGCGAGCTGGAAGGCATACTGGGGCCGGTAGTCGGGGTCATCGGTACCCTGCAGGCAGTACAGACTTTGCTGATTCTTGCCGGGCAGGGTGAGGAACTGGTTAACCGGTTATTACTGTTTGATGCCCTGGCGATGCAATGGCAGTCGGTAACCTTGCCGAAAAATCCGGATTGCCCGATTTGCAGCAAGACCTGACAAGGTTGCTCGTCCTTTCGGCTTATTTAACGCTTCATACGCGCTAATTTTTAGTGGTATCCGGTTGCGCCATTTCCGGCCATTCGGGTCTTGCTGCCTTCATGAAATTTGCAGATTAGGCGACATCAGTATACGCACAGAGAACATTATGAGAATATTGATACAGTCTCCATGGAAAGGAAACCCGTATGGCCAGAGCCACGGCACTCAAGGAAAGCGCGCCAGACCCCGGCATGAACGTCACCGGCCTGAGCAAACCCTACTCTACCGCATTATCGATCGACACTATCCCGAATTTCTTGCTTGCATGGCTGAACAAGGCAAGCCTTTTAAGATTAAGCGTCCGGCCAACCCCACCTGCTAGCGCTTGATATGCTTTGGCAGTTCAACGTTTCAGGGCAGTAGTTGCTCGATGCCTTGTGATTTCGTGGGTAGCTCTTCAAGTAGATGGTGCAGATAATCAAACGGTGTTAACCCATTCGCCTTTGCGGTTTCAATGAGGCTGTAAAGCATAGCGCTATAGAGATGGCACTACCCACGTCATCTTCGAACCATTGGACTTTATCGCACGCCTGGCAGCCCTGATACCCAGACCGAGAGCCAATCTGACACGATTCCATGGCGTGTTCGCGCCAGATAATCCAGAGGCGTGTGCATGGCTATTACCAGCAAAACTGTGGAAGTGTCGATCATGCCAATACTCCTTCGTAATTAGATGAAGGTTTTTTGGTAATTTAGACAGTTTCTAACGAATAACTTGACTGCCTTGTCTTAAGTATAGGAATAAATGCCTGTTATGCTGTTTTTGAGTCGTTTTCAAAGCTCGGGTTCAATCCGTTTTTTCGATGAATTCCAATGCGTTGCCGTCAATGTCGCGGCAAAATAGCGCTTTCCGCCCTGACTTACTCAAGGTAAAGCCTATCCCCGCCTGTTCTAGCGATGACTGGAGCACGCTAAGGTTGGTAATGGTTAATGCCAGGTGTCGGTCTCGCCCGCCATGTTCTGGCCTGCCTGTTGTGGGGTCGGGATTGGGTAACTCCAGTAAATGGATCTGACCATCGCCCACGTTGAGCCAGGCGCCAGGGTAGCCTAAATCTGGCCGTCCCATATCCTGCTCCATACCAAGTATGCCGATATAAAAATCCAGAGCCCGCTCCGTGTTCTGAACGATCATGCTGGCGTGGTGAAATGCGGTAATAATGCTCTCTGGCAAAGCTCTATCCTCGTTTGGGGTATACTATGCGCCGCCCTAATCAGCGGGCAAGGCAGCGGCTAATAATACATTTTTCTGACACATGAATCCTGATCTTCAGGGGTTGAGGGTCAGGTCTTTGGATTTGGAATAATTCAAAACCAAAGGCCTGACCCCGAAAACCCCTTAGGGTTTGCTGCAACTGGCGAGATTCGTGTTGGCGCATTTCCCCGCCATCCGTTGCAACTTTATCTTTAAGTTGGCCTGTCTTGACGGAACGTAATTTCTCAAGGAGTACCGAAGCCGGTTCGCCTGCAGAATCCTGTGGCACTAGCTTTCCCTGGATGGTGAGGTGGAGGATGGCCTGGCGCAAAAGCTCGACTGACTCTATTGAGGCTGTAGAACTTGCCGGCTAGGGCGTCACCTAGGCTCAGTAACTTATCAACCTTAATTTGTGACACAATATGTTTCAATTCAGGTCTGCCGGGGAAGGAGAAAAAAAATGATGGCTTTGATGCTCACTTTGCATGTGTTATCAGCGCTTATATGGGTGGGCGGGATGTTTTTTGCCTACATGGTTTTGCGACCGGTAGCAGCCAGCCTGTTGCAGCCGCCAGAACGTCTCGGTTTATGGGCAGGCGTGTTTGGCCGGTTCTTCCCGTGGGTGTTTGCCTCGATTGCCGTGTTGCTCGCCAGCGGCTACTGGATGGTGCTGTCTATTTATGGCGGATTTGAGCACATGGGTTTGTATGTCCACCTGATGGTATGGATCGGTTTCCTGATGATGCTGATTTTCATGCACGTATTCTTCGCGCCCTTCATGCGGCTGAAACGGGCGGTTGCGGCGGGTGATTGGCAGGCAGGGGCAAAGTCGCTGGCACAGATACGCATATTGATCGGGATCAACCTGGCTTTGGGCCTGGGTGTGGTGGCGATTGCATCGGGTGGGCGTTACCTGTTGCAATAACTTGTTTGCAAAGAACTTGATAGGAAACTACTACGACGGTACTATCCAAAAAATCAAGGGGTCAGACTCCTTGATATTGAGCGCTCTATGAAAGACGCAAAGCAATGAACAAAACCTGGACCTTGGGCGACGAGTAATTTCAACAACGGATTGAATAGCAAATTGGCCGACCGGTCAGATCCAGCGGACTCGGTGGTGACAGGAAGTCGGAATTGCATCATAAATCAAGGACCCCTTGAATTCACCTTGAATTCACAACAGCCGTTATGCGGCTGACTTCAATGGCGACGGCAAGGCGGATGCGATCGGCTTTGGCAATTCTGGCGTCGTGGGGCAACGCGCGCCGATCATAAACCAGCCTGTAGAACAGTAATAAAAATAAATGCGGGCCAGGGAAGGCCGATTCGCGGGACAGTATACCTATTAGCTCCTAGCCAATAGACTGAAACCAGTCAAAAATACGGTCAATTCAAGCAAGTGCCATTCGATACTGTCCCCCGAATCCGCGGCGTGGTTTGACGCAAATAGGCAATCCGCAGTCGCGCGCAAATCTCACGCTGTTTATGCCTGTGATAATATCCGTCGATTCGATAGGGTTATCCTGACCCTTATTGAGGTTATTGAGGTTATTGAGGTTATCAAGGTTCGCATGGGGCATTGAATAGGATGAGATCAACAGCAAAGGCAGTGGTGATCGGTGGCGGAGCCGTTGGCGCGGGTACCCTTTATCACCTGGCGAAAAAGGGCTGGACAGACGCCATATTGATTGAGCGTAAAGAGTTGACTTCAGGCTCGACCTGGCATGCCGCCGGTTTGCTGCCGTTGTTCAACATGAGCTACTCGGTCGGCAAACTGCACCAGTATTCGGTCAACTTTTACCATGAACTCGAAAAGGAAACCGGTAAGGATGTCGGGTTTTCTGTGGTTTCCAATATTCGCCTGGCCAATACCGAGTACCGCATGGATGAGTACCGGTATTATGCCGGAGTGGCCAATACGGTCGGCGTCGAAGTTGTGTTTCTGACTCCGGAAGAAGTTAAAGAGGTTTGGCCGATGTGTGATATTACAGGTTTGGTGGGCGCCATCCAGCATCCCGATGACGGTTATATCCAGCCCGCCGACCTGACCCAGGCCTTGATTGCCGGCGCGCGCAATCGCGGCGCCGAGGTTCAACGCAATACCGTGGTCACCGCGCTCGAGCAACAGGCGGACGATAGCTGGATTGTCAAAACCGACAAGGGCGAGATTCACTGCCGGCAGGTGATCGCCTGCAGCGGCAGCTTCGCGCGCAAAATCGGTGCAATGGTCGGACTCGACATCCCGGTGATTCCGGTGCAGCACCAGTTCATCGTCACCGAGCCGCACCCTGAAATCAAGGCCCGCCACGAGGCAGGCAAGCCCGAAATGGGCGTGCTGCGCGACTCCGACTATGGCTGGTATCTGCGCGAGGAAGCCCGAGGCCTGATTCTGGGAATCTACGAAAATGGTGCGCCCTGCTGTTATGTCGACGGTCCGGACGACGATTGCGAGTACGAACTCTTCGACGAAGATCTCGATCGCCTGATGCCGCACATCGAAGCCTGTATCGAACGCGTTCCCGCCTTCGGCGAGGTGGGTGTCAAGCAGGTTTACAACGGCGCGATTGCCTACACCCCGGACGGTAACCCGATCGTCGGTCCCGCACCGGGCCTGAAGAACTTCTGGCTCAACGAAGGCCACAGTTTCGGTATCACCGCAGCCGGCGGCGCTGGCTGGCAACTGGCGGAGTGGATCGTCGATGGCGAACCCACGGTTGACATGATGGGCGTCGATCCGCGTCGATTCGGCCCCTACGCCGCGCGCGGCTACCTCAAGCAAAAGAACGAGGAAGCCTATCGCAATGTGTTCACCACGCATTACCCGGATGAAGAGCGTTCCGCCGCCCGCCCGTTAAAGACGACTCCCTGTTATGACCGCATGAAAGCGCTGGGCGCGGTTTTCGGAAGCGTGTATGGCTGGGAGCGTCCCAACTGGTTTGCACCGCAAGGCTATGAACTCACCGAAGCAGATCTCGGCATGGCCGAGGTTCTGTGGAAAAAGAATTACTCGACCCCGCAGGACGGTGATCGCATCGTCGAAAAGAATTCGTTTCGCCGTTCCAACTACCACCAGTTTGTCGGTAACGAATGCAGACACGTAGCCGAGAAAGTAGGGTTGCTCGACATGTCGGCTTTCGCCAAGGCGGAAGTCAGGGGTCATGGCGCGGAAGCCTGGCTGGAGTCGCTGTTCGCCAACAGGATGCCGCAGGCTATCGGGCGTATCAGCCTGGTTCATATGCTGTCGCTAAATGGCGGGGTGCGAGCCGAATTCACGGTCACCAAAACCGGCCCGCAGACCTATTACCTGGTTTCCGCCGGTGCTTTCGAGAGTCACGATCACGACTACCTGTTCAAGAATCGACCCAGCGATGGTAGTGTTGAGGTTCAACGTATTACCTCGGCCCATGGCGTGCTGGTTCTGGCCGGCCCTAAATCACGCGACCTTCTGCAAAAGCTGACCGATACCGACCTGTCGAACGACGGCTTCAGGTGGCTCACCTCGAAGAAAATCAATGTCGGTTACGCCCTCGCGCATGCCTGTCGCGTCAACTTTGTCGGTGAGCTTGGTTGGGAGCTACATCACCCGATCGAAATGCAGAATTACATCTTCGACCAGGTGATGGCGGCCGGCGCAGAATTCGATATCAAGCCTTTCGGTATCCGCGCCATGGATTCGCTGCGGCTGGAGAAATCCTACCGCTTGATTCCGAGAGAAATGTCGATAGAATACTCGGCCTTCGAATCGGGTCTGGAGCGTTTCATCCGACTCGACAAAGCGGTCGATTTTATCGGCAAGCAAGGCCTGCTCGACTGGCAGCGGCGTGGTTTCAGGAATTCGTTCGTGACGCTTGAAGTGCACGATGTAACCGACGCCGATGCGAGGGGTTCGGAAGCAATTTACAAGGATGGCAAGGTGGTCGGTCGCGCGACATCCGGCGGCTATGGTTGGCGTGTCGGGAAGTCGCTGGCGCTGGGCCTGGTTGAAACCGGTCTGCACCAAATAGGGTCCGAGCTGGAAATCGAAATACTCGGAGATTTTTTCAAAGCCACGGTGATCGAGGAATCCCCTTACGATCCCCAAAACGAGAAGTTACGAGCATAATGAAGATACTGGTATGTGTGAAACGCGTACTTGATCCCCAGGTCAAGGCTCGCGTAAAAGCGGACGGCTCAGGAGTCGATCTGACGAACGCCAAGATGACCATGAACCCGTTTGATGAAAATGCGCTCGAAGAAGCCCTGCGTTTGCGTGAAGCCGGCACCGCGCAAGAAATTATTGTAGTTTCGGTCGGCGGCGGTAAGACTGATGAAACCCTGCGCCATGGCCTGGCCATGGGTGCGGATCGGGCGATCCAGGTAGTTACCGATGAATCGCTGGAACCACTGGCAATCGCCAAGGTGCTGAAATCGATCGTTGACCAGGAAGGCCCCGGGCTGGTTTTAGCCGGCAAGCAGGCTATCGATGACGATTCCAATCAGACCGCGCAAATGCTGTCGGCGTTGCTGGGCTGGTCGCAAAGCACGTTTATATCAGAGCTTAAGATTGAAGGCGATAGCGCGACAACCACACGTGAAGTCGATGCGGGACTCGAGACCATTACCGTCAAGATGCCGGCCGTGGTCAGTGTCGATCTCCGGCTCAATGAGCCGCGTTACGTCAAGCTGCCCGATGTCATGAAAGCCAAGCGTAAGCCGATGGACAAGATCGAGCTCGATAGCATGGGGCTGGATACGGCTAATCGCCTGACCACGTTGCAGGTTGAAGAACCCGAAGCTCGTGCCGCCGGCGTAATCGTCAGCAGCGTCGGCGAACTGGTGGATAAGCTGCGTAATGAAGCGAAGGTGATATAGCCATGAGTAATTTAGCCAAGAAAAATCTGGTACTCGTAGAACACGACAATAACGAAGTCGCCATCGCGACTCTGAACGCTGTCACTGCTGCACAACAGATTGAGGGTGATATCGATTTGCTGGTGGCGGGCGAGAATTGTAGTACGGTCGTTGAAGCCGCTGCTAAAATCGCGGGTGTATCCAGTGTAAAGTTCGCGGATGATGCAAGTTTTGGACATCATCTGGCTGAAAACCTGGCGACACTAATTGTCGGAGTCGCAAGCAATTACAGCCATGTCCTCGCTGCCGCGACCACCTTCGGTAAAAACGTGATGCCGCGCGCAGCGGCGTTACTCGACGTCGCCCAGATTTCCGATATCGTTAGTGTCAAATCAGAGGATACATTTGTGCGCCCGATTTATGCCGGTAACGCACTCGCCACGGTGCAGTCTTCGGATTCGATCAAGTTTATCACCGTGCGCACGATCAATTTCGAAGCGGCTGCCACCGAAGGGGGTGCTGCCAGTGTCGAGTCGATCAGCGGTGGTGGCGATGCCGGTCTTTCCAGCTGGGTATCGCAGGCTGTTTCCAACGACGACCAGGTTGACCTGGCCACGGCCAGGATCGTGGTCTCCGGTGGTCGCGGCATGCAGTCCGGTGACAATTTTGCCATGTTGCATTCGTTAGCCGACAAGCTCGGCGCGGCGATCGGCGCATCACGCGCCGCGGTCGATTCGGGTTTCGTGCCTAACGAGTTCCAGGTAGGACAGACCGGCAAGGTTATTGCGCCCGATCTGTACATCGCGGTTGGTATCTCCGGCGCCATCCAGCATCTAGCCGGCATGAAAGAAAGCAAGGTGATTGTTGCGATCAACAACGATAGCGAAGCACCCATTTTCCAGGTTGCTGATTATGGCCTGGTAGCGGATCTGTTCAAAGCGGTACCCGAACTCGATGCCGCGCTTTAACAGAAATCACTTCCAGCAGATACAAAACCCGCCGGGTGCATACCCTGGGGAGTTTTTACACAGCCTCTTGCGCGGGGATGACACTGTCGATGGCTACTTCGCGGCGTCGAGTGCCTGATCGATGTCGGCAATGATATCTTTCACGTTCTCGATGCCGATCGACAGGCGCACCAGATCGGGGGTCACGCCCGATGCCGCAAGTTCCTCGTCCGCCAATTGGCGGTGCGTGGTCGAAGCCGGATGGCAGGCCAGCGATTTGGCGTCGCCAATATTGACCAGCCGGGTGATAAGCTGAAGCGCATCGATAAATCGGGTGCCGGCTTCGATACCGCCCTTGAGACCAAACGATAAAATTCCGGATGCTTTCCCGCCCAGGTACTTGTCGGCAAGCGCTTTGTGCGGGCTGCTCTCCAATCCGGCATAGCGTACCCATTCGATTTCGGATTTGCCTTCGAGATGCTGCGCTACCGTGAGCGTATTTTCACAAATTCTATCCATGCGCAGGGGTAGGGTTTCGAGACCTTGTAGCGCCAGAAAAGTATTCATCGGCGCCAGCGCCGCACCCATGTTGCGCAACGGAACCACTCGTGCCCGCAGGATGTAGGGCGGCAGTCCGGTCTCGGTATAGACCACGCCATGGTAGGATACGTCGGGCTCGTTCAAACGCCTGAAGCGTTTCTTATTGGCAACCCAGTCGAAATTATTGGAATCGACAATGATGCCGCCGATGATGGTGCCGTGGCCACCGATGTACTTGGTCAATGAGTGCACCACGATATCGGCGCCATATTCGATCGGCCGGCATAGATAGGGTGACGGCACGGTGTTGTCGACAATCACCGGAATACCGTGCGCATGCGCTATTTCAACAACCTTTTCGATATCGAGGATATTTCCGGCAGGATTACCCAGCGATTCACAGTACACCGCCTTGGTTTTGTCATCGATCAGTGCCGTCATCGAATCCAGATTTTCCGGATCGACAAAGCGGGCTTCGATACCCATTTGCGGAAAGGTATGCGCGAACAGGTTGTAGGTGCCGCCGTATAAGGTAGACATGCTGATAAAGTTATCACCTGCCTCGGCGATGGTTTGAATGGAATAGGTTGTTGCTGCTTGACCCGAAGCCAGTACCAGCCCCGCAACCCCGGCTTCCATATCGGCGACGCGTTGTTCCAGTACATCGTTAGTCGGGTTCATGATGCGGGTATAAATGTTGCCCAGCACCGTGAGATTGAATAGGTCCGCGCCATGCTGGGTGTTGTCAAATGCGTATGCCGTGGTCTGGTAAATTGGAACCGCGACGGCGTTGGTGGTGGGGTCGGGGCTATAACCCGAGTGCACTGCTTTGGTTTCGATTTCCATTCATTTCTCCTGTCTGGGTTGTTGTGATTTTATCCTGGCCGCGGCAATTTAAACCCATGTTCCGGCTGTCCGCAAGCAAGGATTGACCCGATCACGTTTCCTGCACTGGATGCGGCATCGATATAGCCTGAGCCGACTCCGCTTTGATCTGGAGATGCTTTTCGCTTTGCCCGGGCATTGCGGGCTTGGTATGCTACGCGCCTTAAAAATCCGGCATGGCCATGAGCAAATACTCGATTTTCTCACTGCTGCGAAACGCGATCAGCTACCACGAAAACTGGTCGGCCGCCTGGCGCAGCCCCGAGCCCAAAAAAGAATACGATGCGTTAATCATCGGTGGCGGTGGCCATGGCCTTGCAACCGCGTATTACTTGGCCAAAGAGCACGGCATGACGAATATCGCGGTGCTCGAAAAAGGCTGGATCGGCGGCGGTAATACCGGGCGCAACACGACTATCGTACGTTCTAATTATCTGTGGGACGAATCGGCGCAACTCTACGAGAAATCGATGAAGTTGTGGGAGGGCTTGAGCCAGGATTTAAATTACAACGTCATGTTCAGCCAGCGCGGGGTCTATAACCTCGGCCATAACCAGCAGGACATGCGCGATATTCAGCGCCGAGTCAACGCGAATCGCTTGAATGGCATCGATGGCCAGGTCGTGACGGCGCAACAGATCAAGCGTGCGATACCCGAGATCAATATTGATCAGGGCTGCCGCTACCCGATTCTGGGCGCCTCTTTCCAGCCGCGCGGTGGTGTGGCGCGACACGACGCCGTAGCCTGGGGTTTCGCCCGGGGCGCCGATATGCGCGGTGTCGATATCATCCAGAACTGTGAGGTCACCGCGATCCGGCAGCAAGACGGCGCGGTCACCGGCGTTGAAACCACCCGCGGTGCAATCCAGGCGAAAAAGATCGGCGTGGTCGTCGCCGGGCACTGTTCGGTGCTGGCCGATATGGCGGGGTTTCGCATGCCGATCGAAAGCCATCCATTACAGGCGCTGGTATCGGAGCCGATTAAACCGGTCATCAATACCGTGATCATGTCGAACGCGGTACATGGGTATATCAGCCAGTCCGACAAGGGTGATCTTGTTATCGGAGCCGGTATCGACAGTTACACCGGTTACGGTCAACGCGGCAGTTTCCCGACCATCGAACATACCGTCGCGGCGATATGCGAAATGTTCCCGATTTTCAGACGTGTGCGCATGAACCGCCAATGGGGGGGCATCGTCGATAGCACGCCTGACGCCTGTCCGATCATTGGCAATACACCGGTCGCGGGGCTTTATTTTAACTGTGGTTGGGGCACCGGCGGCTTCAAGGCAACCCCGGGATCCGGCTGGGTGTTTGCGCATAACCTCGCCACCGGCGAACCACATGAACTCAATCGGGCCTTTGCGCTGGATCGATTCGTTACCGGTTTTCTGATCGATGAACACGGCGCGGCCGGGGTCGCGCACTAGTGGTTCATCAATCTTATGTTGACAGGTCACTGGCATGTTATTAATTGATTGCCCCTGGTGTGGCGTGCGTGACGAAACCGAATTTACCTGTGCCGGCGAGGCGCATATCACGCGACCGCTCGCGCCTGAAAAACTGAGCGACGAGGAATGGGCCGACTACCTGTTCATGCGTAAAAACCCGAAAGGCAAGCATCGTGAACAATGGCTGCACGCGGCCGGTTGCCGGCGCTATTTCAACGTCGAGCGCGATACCGTGAGTTACAGGATCAGCGCTACCTACAAGATTGGCGAACAGCCTCCGGGTGAGACCGGCAAATGACACAGCCATTCAGAACCGGCCAGGGTGGTCGCGTCGACCGCGGACAGGAGATCGCGTTCACCTTCAACGGTAAACCTTATACCGGCCTCGCCGGCGATACCCTGTGCTCGGCACTGCTCGCCAACGGCGTGCACCTGGTGGGACGCAGCTGGAAGTACCATCGCCCACGGGGCGTTATGAGCGCTGGTTCGGAAGAGCCGAATGCGATCTTCCAGGTCGAGAAGGGCAGCCGCACGATTCCTAATGCCCGTGGTACCCAGGTCGAACTCTACGCCAACCTCGATGCCTCCAGTGTTAACTGCTGGCCTTGTCTCGAATTCGATTTGCTATCGATCAATAGCAAATTCAGCCGCCTGATGCCGGCGGGATTTTACTACAAAACTTTCATGTGGCCCCGGTCGATGTGGCTGAGGTATGAGCATTTCATCCGCAAGGCCTCGGGCCTGGGCGAAACGCCGCGCGAAAATGATCCGGATCGTTACCAGCACAGCCACCGGCATTGCGACGTGCTCGTGGTGGGTGGCGGTGTTGCGGGCTTGAGTGCGGCGCTGGCCGCCGGTCGTGCCGGCGCCCGCGTTATTATTGCCGATGAACAATCTGAGTTGGGGGGACTGACCCTTGCCAGCAGGGCGCAGATCGACGGTATCGATGCCTGCCAGTGGATCGAAGCCGCGGTGAGCGAGTTGCGGGACATGCCGGAAGTGATCTTGTTAGCTCGAAGCACCGTGTTCGGTTATCACGATTATAATTTCTTGACCATCAACCAGCGGCTCAGCGATCATTTGCCGATTCCCGATCGCCTCGGGGGACGCGAGAAACTATGGCAGGTCAGGGCGCGTCAGGTAGTGCTCGCAACCGGTGCCACCGAGCGACCATTGATCTTTGCCAATAACGATCGTCCGGGCGTGATGCTGGCTTCCGCGGTATCGACCTATGCCAATCGTTACGCGGTGAAACCCGGTAAGCGAGCGGTTATTTTTACCAATAACGATAGTGCCTACCAGGCGGCGCTTGATTTGAAGGCGGTCGATGTCGAAGTGGTTGCCGTGGTCGATGTGCGAGGAGACTCATCCAGTGAGCTTGCCCATACCGTGCGCAGCGCCGGCATCCAGGTCATGAATGGCAGTGTCGTGGTTGATACCGTGGGGCACAAACGCCTGCGTTCGGTGCAAGTGATGCGTCTATCTGCGGATGGTTCCTCGGTGAGTGGTAACGTCAAGTCGTTAGCCTGTGATCTGTTGGCGGTGTCCGGTGGCTGGAGTCCGGTGGTGCACCTGAACGCGCAATCCGGGGCCAGACCGGTCTGGGATGAAACCGGCGCGATGTTTTTACCCGGTTCGACCATCCAGGCACAGATATCGGCCGGTGCCGCCAATGGCCGACTCGATCTGGTCGGGTGCCTGCTGGAGGGCGCCGAGGCAGGAAACGCCGCTGCCACATCTTCTGGGTATGATAGCGCCATGCTTGCCCCAACTGCCGACAAGATCGATAGCGAAGCTATCCTGCCGTTGTGGAATGCGCCGTCAGCTTATACCCCGGATCGAGGACCGAAGGCATTTGTCGACCTGCAAAACGATGTTGCCGTGGCCGATATCGCGCTCGCGGTTCGCGAAGGTTTTGAGTCGGTCGAGCATGTGAAACGTTATACCGCGATGGGTTTCGGCACCGATCAGGGAAAACTGGGAAATATTAACGGCATGGGAATCCTGGCCGAAACCCTGGGCCAGAGCATCGCTGCAACCGGTACCACGACCTATCGTCCCAACTACACGCCGATCAGTTTCGGTGCCTTTGCCGGGCCAAACCTCGGTGAGCATCTGTTTGATCCGGTACGCAAAACCGCGATGCATGCCTGGCACCAGGAAAACGGCGCTGAATTCGAGGATGTCGGGCAGTGGAAGCGCCCCTGGTATTATCCGAAGCCGGGCGAAGATCTGCAGGCTGCGGTCAATCGTGAATGCCTCTCGGTGCGTGAAAGTGTCGGTATTCTCGATGCCTCGACCCTCGGCAAGATTGAAATCAGGGGCAAGGACGCCGCCGAATTTCTGGAAATGATTTACACCAACAACTGGATAAAACTTGAAATCGGCAAGGGTCGCTATGGTTTCATGCTCGGTGAAGATGGCATGGTGATGGATGATGGCGTGACAATTCGCCTCGCCGAGGATCATTTCTTCATGCATACCACCACCGGAGGCGCTGCCGGAGTTCTCACCTGGATGGAGCGCTGGTTGCAGACCGAGTGGCCGCAAATGGAAGTGTTCCTGACTTCGGTGACCGATCACTGGGCGACCGCTGCCGTGGTCGGCCCGAAGAGTCGCAATGTGGTCACCGCCGTGTGCGAGGGCATCGATTTCTCGGCGCATGCGTTCCCGTTTATGGCGTCCCGAACCGGCAATATCGGTGATGTCGAATGTCGTGTGAACCGGATCAGCTTCTCCGGCGAGCTTGCCTACGAGGTCAACCTGCCCGCCAATCACGGACGCTTCATGTGGGAGCGATTGATGCAGGCAGGTGCGCAATTTGATATTACGCCTTATGGCACCGAAGCCATGCACGTGCTGCGTGCCGAAAAAGGATACGTCATTGTCGGTCAGGACACCGATGGCTCGGTTACTGTGGAAGACCTGGGCCTGGGTTGGGCAATATCGAAAGCCAAGCACGATTTCATTGGTAAGCGGTCGTTGAGTCGACCGGATACGGTGCGCAAAGATCGCAAGCAACTGGTTGGTTTGATGACCGAGGATCCGAAAGCTGTAATTCCGGAGGGCTCGCAGCTGGTCAATGATCCGGCTGCTCCGATACCGGTACCCATGGTGGGTCATGTGAGCTCGAGTTATTACAGTGCTTGCTGTGGTCATTCGATTGCGATGGCGCTGGTCAAGGGTGGCCATCACCGCATGGGTGAAACCGTTTACGCACCACTGGCCAACGGTCGCGTGATCAAGGCGACGATCACCGGGCCGGTGTTCTATGACAAGGAAGGGGAAAAGCCCAATGCCTGATCTTTTTCAACAGCAGAGCCCGCTGATCCAGATCGGTTTTTCCGAGCCCGTGGGAAGCGCGCCGCGCATCGAAGAAAAACCCTTCATGGGTTACATCAACTTGCGCGGTCGTACTGATAACACTAAATTCCTGGCCGGCGTATTGAAAGTAATCGGATGTGAACCGCCGACCGAGACTAATACGGTTGTCGAGTCGGGAGATTATCGAATCTACTGGCTGGGTCCCGACGAATGGCTGGCAGTAACCCCGACAGGGCAGGCGGGAGAGCTAAAAGCCAAATTTCTGGCCACGCTCGATGGCGTATTTTGTTCGGTGGTCGATACCTCCAGCGGATTGACCATGGTTCACGTAACCGGGAAAAATGCGGCGGCACTGATTGCCAGCGATTGCCCCTTCGATTTGCATCCACGCGAATTCAAGCCGGGGCAGTGCGCGCAAACCCGGCTCGCCAGGGCCGGAATGACGATTTCACCGCTGGCGGATGGTTCCGGGTTTGAGGTAATTATCCGGCGCAGCTTTGCCGACTACCTGCTGCTGTGGATGCACGATGCCGCGATTGCTTTCGAATAGCCGGCGCAAACAACAATCTGTAATATTAATTAGTCCAGGATCCGTACCTGACCGGATATCCATGCCGATTCTACCGTCTAA
>CAZAVY010000010.1:0-48457 GCA_964488685.1 uncultured Gammaproteobacteria bacterium | reverse complement strand
ATGCTCGCAGTCTGTACGAAGACCTGTACTGCGCCCGGGGCGATATGGAAAACCGCATCAAGGAACAACAGATGGCACTGTTTGCTGATCGTACATCCACTCATGAGATGCGTTCCAATCAGCTACGGTTATATTTTTCCTCGTTCGCCTATGTGCTGATGCAAACGCTGCGGCGCCTGGGCCTGGAAGGCACCTCTATGGCCAAGGCACAGTGCGATACCATTCGCCTGAAGCTATTCAAGATTGGTGCCCACATCAGAATCAGTGTGCGTCGCGTCCGGATCGCCTTTTCGGAAAGCTATCCATATGCCAAATTATTCCGGCAAGTTATGCAGCGGTTACAGCGAATACCTTTGCGCTGCTGATGCAGCACCCCGTTCAGTCACGATCATTGTGCTTGCCGGACAAAGTCCACGGAGCACTGTATCTGTCCCTATATAAAGTCACTAAAAAGTGCCGGTTTTACGGATTATATTGTCATAAAACTGCGTAAATCCAACAATACTCAGGTACTCCTCAAACTTAAACCGGGTTTGCGCTTTGCCTACATGCTGTAATCCACCGCAAACATGGGGTGGTGAGAAATGCGGACTAGTGGTGCTATGAATTTATTAGTTCAGGATTTTTGGGCGATTGCGAAGTATGATCTCTCGCCTTACCCTATTCGAGCTAACCCGGACATTTCATGAACTGCCGCGATGATTGCGCAGGACTTTGTTTTCTCGGGAGATTTTCCGAAGAAGTGTCGGACCAATGGATCCGGCCGACTGAGGAAGGTTCCTGAGGAAACAAAGGTCAAGCAAGGGCGCGAGCAGGTTTATGAAATGTTCGGGCTAAGACCCTCTGCGTATTTCCAGGAACAGTATGCCTGTAATTCGACCGAAATTGAGTCTGAAACAGGTATACTGTGTCCGGAATTGGTGTGGAATCCATGATTATGAATTCGGGAGCTGTGCTGGCAGGAAAAATCATCCTGGTCTGTATTTTGTGTCTGGCGGTTATTGCAGGGATCGTGTTTCTGGCAAGATGGCTGTCTTAAGCCGCGCACTCCTCGATATCTATCACCTTGCCTTTGGCATCGAGGCTCTCCAGTTTGACGCGGAAACCCCACAACCGTTTCAGGTGTTTAATCACCTCGTCACAATTGTCGGCAAGCGGAACATTATTGTGCGGCACGTGACGCAGGGTCAAGGTTCGATCCCCTTTCACATCGACGTTGTAAACCTGGATATTGGGTTCGTTCATGCTCAGGTTGTACTGGTTCGATAGTGTCTGGCGGATGTATTGATAGCCGCTATGGTTGTGGATCGAAGTCACTTCGAGTTCGCTTTGCTGTTCGTCATCGAGAATAGAGAACAATTTGAAATCCCTGATCAGGCGCGGTGACAGGAACTGCGAGATAAAACTTTCATCCTTGAAGTTTCGCATCGCGAAATCGAGCGTTTCCTGCCAGTTCGAACCGGCGATGTCGGGGAACCACTCCCGGTCTTCCTGCTCCGGCTCGACACAAATTCGCTTGATATCGGTCATCATCGCGTAACCCAGCGCATAGGGGTTGATGCCGCTGAAATAGTCGCTGTCGAATTCGGGTTGTGAAACCACGTTGGTATGGCTTTGAATGAATTCGAGCATGAAACCATCGGTTACCTTGCCCCGATCATACATTTCATTCAACAGCTGGTAGTGCCAGAAACAGGCCCAGCCTTCGTTCATGACCTGGGTCTGGCGTTGCGGGTAGAAATACTGCCCGATCTTGCGCACGATACGTACCACCTCCCGTTGCCAGGGCTCGAGCAGAGGTGCGTTCTTTTCAATGAAATAGAGAATATTCTCCTGCGGCTCTTCCGGGAAATTGGCCTGGGCCTCCTGTTCCGCTTCAACTTCTTTCTGTGGCACGGTCTTGTGCCACAGGTCATTGACCTGCGATTGCAGGTAAGCCTCCCGCTCCTTGAGACGATCCTTCTCTTCGCGCATCGATAGCGGATTCGGTCGCTTGTAGCGATCGACACCCTGGTTTTGCAGGGCGTGACAGGAATCGAGCAGATTTTCCACTTCCTCGATTCCGTATTTTTCCTCGCAGTCGCTGATATAACGCTTCGCGAATACCAGGTAATCGATAATCGCCTCGGCATCGGTCCAGGTCCGGAACAGGTAGTTTCCCTTGAAAAAGGAGTTATGACCGAAGCTGGCATGGGCGATCACCAGGGCTTGCATCATCATCGTGTTCTCTTCCATCAGATAGGCGATGCAGGGATTGGAATTGATTACGATCTCGTAGGCGAGACCCATATGCCCCCGCCGGTATTTCTGCTCGTTACGAATAAAGTGCTTGCCGAAGGACCAATGGCTATAGCCGATCGGCATACCGGCGCCGGCGTAGGCGTCCAGCATTTGCTCGGCGGATATCAGTTCGATCTGGTTGGGGTAGGTGTCGAGATTAAAATCTTCGGCAATGGCCGCGATCTCGCGGTGGTATTCCTCGATCAATTCGAAGCTCCATTCCGCGCCGGTTGAAATCGGTTCGCTCATTGCGCCTGCTTCCTGAAAAATTCACGGAACACCGGGTAGATGTCCTCGAATTCGCGAATATGTTGCATCGCGAAATTGTCGTGGCGCTCGAGCAGTCGCGCGTAGTGATCCCACAAGCCCTGGTGGTCACGCCGGGTAATTTCAACATAGGCGTAGTAGCGCAACTGGGGTAGCAGTTGCTTCGCCAGTAGTTTTTCACAAACCGGCGAGTCATCATTCCAGTTGTCGCCGTCAGAAGCCTGCGCGGCATAGATATTCCAGTCGGCCGGTGAGTATCTTTGTACGATAATATCCCGGGTCAGTTCCAACGCGCTTGATACGATCGTACCCCCGGTTTCGCGCGAATAGAAAAATTCTTCTTCATCGACTTCCTTGGCCTGGGTGTGATGGCGGATGTAGACCACATCCACATCACGATAACTGCGCGTTAAAAACAGGTAAAGCAGGATGTAGAATCGCTTGGCGATGGCCTTGGTTTCCTGATCCATCGATCCTGACACATCCATCAGGCAAAACATGACCGCCTGCGATGTGGGCTCCGGGCGTTGTACGTAGTTGTTGAAGCGCAAATCGAAAGTATCGATAAACGGAATCTTACGGATTCGGTCGGCTAATGTTTCTATTTCGCGTTGTAGTTCCAGGCGTTTGTTTTCGTCATCACCGGCCTCCCGTTGCAACGCTTGCAATTCCGCTTCGAGCTCACGTAAAAGTCGCCTCGACCCCGCTCCCATCGCAATACGTCGCGACAAGGCGGTGCGCAGCGAGCGTACAATATTGATGTTGGTGGGTACACCGTCGTTGGTAAATCCGGCGCGTACCGTCTTGCTCCGGGTCATCTTGCGTAACTGGTTTTTTTGCAAATTGGGCAGCTCGAGATCCTCAAACAACATATCGAGATATTCATCCTTTGAGATTTCGAATACAAACTCGTCTTCGCCTTCACCACTATCGCTTGCGCGCCGACCCCCACCCTGACCTTGATTGAGCGGACGTTTGATCCGGTCGCCCCGGACAAATTCCCGGTTGCCCGGATAAACCCCTTCCTGCACACCCCCTCTTTCATTACGAAAAACCGGCTCGGAAATATCACGCGAAGGAATCGATACGCTTTCACCGCTGTCGATATCGGTAATCGAGCGTTCCGAAATCTGTTCCGAAATCGCTTTTTTAATCTGCGTTTTGTAACGCCGTATGAATCGCTGCCGGTTAACCGTGCTCTTGTTCTTCGCGTTCGGTCGTCGATCGATTAATTGAGCCATCTCACATCCGGGCCAGTCATTCAAGAAGACTTTCTGACACGCAGATACCATTCGCACAACAAACGCACCTGCTTCTCGGTATAGCCTTTTTCGACCATGCGCGAAACGAAGTTGGCATGTTTCTTTTCGTCTTCCTCGGAGGGCTTGGCGCTAAAAGAAATAACGGGTAAAAGTTCCTCGGTATTGGAAAACATTTTCTTTTCAATCACGGTCCGCAGTTTTTCATAACTCACCCATTCGGGATTATTGCCTTCATTTTGCGCACGCGCCCTTAACACGAAATTAACCACTTCGTTACGAAAGTCCTTGGGGTTTGAAATACCGGCGGGTTTTTCAATTTTTTCCAGTTCTTCGTTGAGCGAAGCCCGTCCAAAGTTTTCACCGGTTTCCGGATCACGGTATTCCTGATCCTGAATCCAGAAATCGGCATAGATAACATAGCGATCGAAAATATTTTGACCGTATTCGGAGTAGGATTCGAGATACGAAGTCTGGATTTCCTTGCCGATAAATTCGATATAATCAGGTACCAGGAAGGCCTTGATATGTTCCAGGTAACGATCGTGCAAGTCCTGTGGGAATTGCTCGCGTTCGATCTGCTGCTCGAGCACGTAAAGCAGGTGCACCGGATTGGCCGCGACCTCGGTCTGGTCGAAATTGAATACCCGCGACAGGATCTTGAACGCGAACCGGGTTGAAAGGCCTTTCATACCTTCGTCGACACCGGCATAGTCCCGGTATTCCTGGTATGACTTCGCCTTGGGGTCGGTGTCCTTGAGGCTATCGCCGTCATAGACCCGCATCTTCGAGTAAATACTCGAATTCTCAGGCATCACCAGGCGTGACAATACGCTGAATTGGGCCAGCATTTCGAGCGTGCTCGGCGCACACGATGCCTGCGACAGCGAACTGTTGCGCAGCAACTTGTCATAGATATTAATTTCTTCGGATACGCGCAAACAGTAGGGTACCTTGACGATGTAAACGCGGTCGAGGAAGGCCTCGTTGTTCTTGTTGTTTCGAAATGTCTGCCACTCGGATTCGTTCGAATGCGCCAGAACCGTGCCTTCGAATGGTAGTGCCGAAAGTCCCTCGGTACCGTTGTAATTACCTTCCTGAGTTGCGGTTAAGAGTGGGTGTAACACCTTGATCGGCGCCTTGAACATTTCCACGAATTCCATCAATCCCTGGTTGGCGCGGCACAAGGCCCCGGAGTAGCTGTAAGCGTCGGCGTCGTTTTGCGCGAAATGCTCGAGCATGCGAATATCGACCTTGCCGACCAGTGCCGAAATATCCTGGTTGTTCTCATCGCCGGGCTCGGTTTTCGCGATCGCGATCTGGTTGAGAATCGAAGGCTGGATCTTGACCACCTTGAATTGGGTGATATCGCCGCCGAATTCATTCAGGCGTTTTACCGCCCAGGGTGACATGATCTTGTTCAGGTAACGTCTGGCGATGCCAAAATCCTGCTGCAGAATTTCCGCATCTTCGTCAAGGTCGAACAATCCCAACGGGGATTCGAAAACCGGGGAATCCTTGATCGCGTATACCGGCATTTTTTCCATCAAGACTTTCAGCCGATCGGCCAGCGATGATTTGCCACCACCCACCGGGCCCAGTAGATAGAGGATCTGTTTCTTTTCTTCAAGCCCCTGTGCCGCATGCTTGAAATAGGAAACGATTTGTTCGATCGCGTCCTCCATGCCATAGAATTCCGAAAAGGCCGGATAGCGCGCGATCAGCTTGTTGGAAAATATCCTGCTGAGACGGGAATCCTGTGATGTATCCTCCAGTTCCGGCTCGCCAATGGCAGCTAGCATACGTTCGGCTGCGGTCGCGTAAGCCAGCGGATCCTGCCGGCAGAGGTCAAGGTATTCCTGCAACGAATACTCTTCCTCCAGGTGTTGGTCGAATCGTTGCTTATAACTGTCGAAAATGCTCATTGGGGCTACCTTCTCCTAGTTCGGATCAGAACCGGCGCACCTCTCATCGCTTCATATTGACCAGGCGCCGCCTGATGAATTAATACTCGTTCGTTATGTGACTACTTTCAAGCATAGTTAATTTTTAGACGAAGACCTTTGATATTCGTTCGCAAAATAACAAATTCACGCAGAAATACTTCACTTACCGGTAATCGTCATGGACGCCACGATTGGCGCGATCATTTGTACCGTTTAAATTTTCACGCAAGAAACCGACCAGGGGAATGCTGTCAGCTGTCGGTAAGCAACAATGCGAAACCCCGGTAGCAGATTCGCATGGAAATTATCCGTTTAAATATCAAATACTTAACGGGGAATATAGACTAGTCAATATTTTCGAGGTGGGGCATATCGCGTAGTTGCAAGGCTTGTTGGTAAAGTTCGTTCTTGTTTTTACCTGTCAAACGAGTGGCAATCTTAACCGCAATTTTGACGGAAACCTGCTCCAGAAGAATCTCCAAAAGCCTGCCATCATCGGTATCCAGCCGCTCGCTTGCAGGATCCGCTGCATTGTCGATAAGTACCACGAACTCGCCCCGGGTCAAAGCGCTGTGATGTTGCAGGCGTTGTAGCAATTCTGATGCCTTACCGCGCAGAAACTGTTCGTGTATCTTGGTGAGTTCTTTGGCAATCACGCAGCTGTTTTGCGGGAATACTTCGCTTACCTGCTGCAACAGGCGCTCGATACGATGGCTGGATTCGAACAGTACCAGGGTGCCGTGCAGATCACGCAATGCTTGCAGCTGCCTGCCTCGCTGCCTGGCTCGTGATGATAGAAATCCCTGGAAATGAAAATTTTCGGTCGGTAACCCGGCGGCACTCAAGGCTGCAATCGCACTGTTGGCGCCGGGAATCGGTGACACCTTGATACCGGCCTGATGCGCGGCAAGCACCAGGCGGTAACCCGGATCAGAAATCAGGGGCGTCCCCGCATCCGAAATCAGTGCAATATCGTGACCGGCCTCGAGCCGTTCGAGGATTTCCTCGCTGCGCGAGCGTTCGTTGTGTTGATGGCATGAAATCATGCGCGTCTCGATGCCGAGATGATTCAACAAGTGCCGGCTGTGGCGGGTATCCTCGGCGGCGATTAAATCGACCGACTCGAGGGTTGCGATGGCACGCAGACTGATATCGTCCAGATTACCAATCGGGGTTGCAACAATATAGAGTACGCCCGCCATACAAAAGAGTGTACACTATTAGCCTGTTGTGAAAATCGCCTGACCTCCATTTCGAAACACGCCATCCCGCCGATGAAATCACGCCTTTCATTCCTGCTAATCCCGGCCCTGGTACTGGGTCTTGCCGCCTGTGAATCAGGGCCGCCGAAGCAACCGGTTACCGATAGCGTTGCACCCGGTCTGCTACCCGCTGTGCCCGATTCCACGATTGAAGTCCTGACGCCAACCGAAGAAGACATTATCCAGGCGTTCGATTACGAGCTGGAAAAGCAGTGGCTGGAAGCGGCGGTTCTGTATAACAAGCTGGCGCAATCCAGCGTCCAGCCTGAACGTTCCGCCTTCCTGATCAAGGTGGCCCTGATGTACTACAAGTGCGGCCTCTACGATGAAATTGATTCCTTTTTCGACGCCCTCAACGAATTGGACATCTTGCAGCAGGATCTGAAAAACAAACAGGCCATTCAAGCCGGAGGCTACCTCGGCAACGGCAAGATCTACCAGAGTTTGCTGGCTTTGCCCGAGATTGAGGACATCATCGATTATCGGTTCAAAGCACTGGCACTCAGCATCCGTTCGCGCGGGCTGCTTGCGATCGGTAAACCGATGGAGAGTGCCGGGTTACGGATGCAAATCAGTCAGTTTTTGCGATCCCCGCAGGCAATAGAAGAGAATCACGATTTCATCTGGGATGCGCTGAATCGAATCACTGAAACAACCATGATCCGCGCCCTGTCCGAACAGCAGAATATCGAGATACGCGGATGGCTGGAGTTAAACCTGATTGCACGTCGCTCGAATATGCTTCCGATCAAGATGGAACCCTGGATAGACCGCTGGTATCAACTCTATGGAGATCATGCGGCAGCACCCAGCTACGCGATCAACCTGCTCCAGCAAAGCAAGCAGGTTTACATCAAACCAACGCGTATCGCTCTCATGCTGCCCTTCTCCGGGCGTCTCGAGAAGGTTGCCGATGCAATCCAGAATGGCTTTCTCTATGCCTACTACCAGGATCCCGACGCGGTTGCCGACCTCGAGATTATCAATGCCAGCTCAGACCCCGCGAAATTCAATCTGCAGTACCGGCAGGCCATTCAAAACGGTGCTGATTTTATCGTCGGACCGATTAATAAAGATCTTATCGACCTGCTACAACAACGCGAACAGCTCGAGGTTCCCACCTTAACCTTGAACTATGCCAACAATGCCGATGAATCCGGGCTCAACCTCTACCAGTTTGGGCTGCGCCCCGAGGACGAAGCCGAGCAGATCGCCGACTTCGCACTGGCCCAGGGCCGACACCATGCGGTAGTGCTGGTACCCGACACCGAATGGGGATCTCGACTGCAGCGTGCATTTAGCAAGCGTTTCGAGTCACTCGGCGGACGCGTGGTCGGGAGTATCTCGTACCCGGCGAAAAAGAATGACTATTCGGTAGCGATTAAAAGCCTGCTTAACCTGACAACCAGCAATCATCGCAAAAGCATTCTGCAGCAGGTCATCAAGCAACAAGTTAAATTCGATGCGCGACGACGCCAGGACGTCGACATGATTTTTATCGCGGCCAACTCGAGACAGGCCCGATTACTTAAACCGCAGCTCAAGTTCCATCGCGCCCAGGACTTGCCGGTGTACGCGACTTCGCATATTTCTTCGAGTAATGGAAACCCGGATGATGACCGTGATCTGAATGAAATTCTGTTCGTCGACATTCCGTGGATGCTCGACAACCACAGCAACCCGGATCACCAGCAAATCAGTCGCCTCTGGCCTGATTCGAGCAAACGCTTCAGCCGTCTGTTCGCACTGGGGATTGACGCCTATCGCATGATTCCATCGCTGCGCCGCCTGATGATTAATCCCGAAGAATCGCTGCGCCACAATACCGGGCAATTGTCGGTCGATAAAAACGGCCGCATCAAACGTTCGCTGCTGATGGCAACCTATGTAAAAGGCCGCACCAAACTACTGCAAACGCCAACAACGCAAAATTCCGCGGCCGCGCTGTCGCCGTAAAGCAATGAGCACAAATTTTCGCAAAGGATTGCGCTTCGAAGACCACGCCAGGGACTACCTGTTAGCGCAGGGGCTATTACTGCTGCAGTCGAATTACTGCAGCCGCTTCGGTGAAATCGACCTGGTGATGCGCGATCGGGATACGATCGCTTTCATCGAAGTCAAGTTTCGTAAGTCGCAGGCCTTTGGCGGTGCCGCCGATTCGATCCCGCGCAGCAAGCAACGCAAGATCATCAAGACAGCGCTGTTCTACCTGGCGAGACATAGACATTTCGCCAACCACGCCCTGCGTTTCGATGCGTTGCTAATCCAGCGCCAATCCGACAACAGCAATCACTTCAACTGGATCCAAAACGCCTTTTATGCCGAATAGCTCAAATCTTAACAACGGTATGGATTGGGATGCCTTGATCAAGAATCGACTCAGGCGCCAAATGCCGTTTAATCATCTCCGCTTCGCTGCACTTTAAACTGTATACACCCGAGAAAAGTATAAAATTTAAAGGCAACCGACGTATCGGTTGTCGATGTGCAGCTGACGGAATGACGCCATATTCCCAACCCGGAATCATAATTCGTGGAGTCGTTTGGAGATCCCCGATAACTGCTGGCGCAGTTTCGGGGATGACGCCGCTTTTGGCGGCGTCACTTGATGACTTTCAGGGTTGGGATTCTGGGTTTGGCGCGGTCCGACGATTCGGCGTCGTCGGCTTGGGCGGAATCCGTTTCTTCGGCGGGGAACATCATACCCTCGCCGTTTTCGCGTGCATAGATCGCCAACAGCGATGAAATCGGGCAGAAGATACTTTCATCTACACCGTTGAAACGCGCCGAAAGGGAAATGTGCTCGTTGGTCATTTCGAGGTTCTGGATCGCCGCCGGCGCAAGATTCAAGACGACCTTGCCGTCACTGGCGATTCCGGAAGGGATCAATACCTGTTCGCTGCTGGTGTCGACCAGAATATAGGGGGTCGATTCGTTTTCCAGAATCCACTGGTACAGAGCCCGAAGCAGATAGGGCTTGCTGGAGGTCACCGGGCACCTCGCAATAACAGGTCTAGCAGAATTACCCGCATAATATGCAATATAAATCTAGGCGACCATGT
The DNA here is from genome assembly GCA_964488685.1 of uncultured Gammaproteobacteria bacterium. Taxonomy (GTDB): domain Bacteria; phylum Pseudomonadota; class Gammaproteobacteria. Next base: position 38,381 of record CAZAVY010000010.1, on the reverse strand, counting down.
CCCGTTCTTGCTCAGACAGACTGGCCTGAAATGAAGGACGCGAAAACACTCGCTTCATGTAGGTCGTGATTGGCCTGGCCGATTTTGGCAATTCGATTCCATAAAACGGCAACCGCCACAGGATCGGAGCGATGCTACAATCGAGCAGGCTGAACTCGCTAGACAGAAAATAAGGCATCGCACTAAAAACTTCTGTCGAATTGATCAGGCTTTCGGTGAGCGCTTTCTTGGCCTGGATTTTCTTTTTCTCGGTGCCGCGTTCGATATCAGCCAGTAAACTGAACCAGTCACTCTCGATACGGAACAGGGCGAGTCGGCTTTTCGCCCGGGAAACGGGATCGACCGGCATTAACGGTGGGTGAGGGAAGCGTTCGTCCAGGTATTCGATCAATACCCTGGCGTTATATAGAACCAGGTCGCGATCGACCATGGTGGGAACGGTTGCGTATGGATTCAAGTCGAGCAAGTCTTCAGGTAGATTATTGGTATCTACATCATGGATTTCGACCGTAATGTCTTTTTCCGCAAGCACGATGCGTGCACGGTGACACTCAGGATCAATCGGAGAAGAAAAGCAACTCATCACCGAACGGCGATTCGCCACTACTGACATAATATTAAACCCTTGGTTAGTGTATGTCCTTCCAGTATTCTTTCTTAAGGGCATAAGCGAGAATCAGGAAGGCAAACAGGAAAATAATGACACCGGTACCTACATTTTTACGTGTCTGCTTGTATGGTTCTGCGAGGTAATCGAGGAACGCCACCAGGTCGTAGATGGTCTGATCGTACTCGGATTTCGTCATCGATCCCGGCTTGACAATCTCAAACCCTACTATGATCTCGGTTTCATTACCATGGGAATCGGTTATGGTCTTGTACTTTGGTTTTTGAAGGCCCTGTAACTCGACCAGTATATGCGGCATCCCCACATTGTTGAAAACACCGTTATTGACACCAATTCCGACCCGCGAGTCATCGATGTAAAAACCACGCAGGTAATTGTATAGCCAGTTAACGCTCCGAGACCGCGCGATCAGCGAAAGATCGGGCGGTACCGTTCCAAATGCATCTTCAGCATATTCGGTCGTCATCGTGGTTTTCATCAATTCGCCGACCTTGGTCTTATCGCCATTGATGTCGGTGGTGAATATCAGGTTTTCACGCACCAGATCATCGGAAATGCCCAGATCTTCGCCAACCCGGTTAAACCTCGAGTAGGCGGCTGAATGGCAGCTCAGGCAGTAGTTCACGAAAGTCCGCGCCCCGCGCTGCATGGCTGCCTTGTCGTCCCAGTCAATCTCGATTTCATCCTGCGGAAAAGTGTAGCCGCCCGCGCCCCAGCCTATAGCAGGCAATAATAATCCAGTGACAATAATTAAAAACTTTCGCATTATTGCACCCTCTCCGGAACCGGTCGGGTGGCTTCATTTTTGCTGATCCACCATAGCCCCAGGAAAAACCCGAAATATCCAATCGTAAAAATCCGTGCAAACAGCGTTCTGGTATCGGTTAAAGGAAGTGCTCCCAGGTAGCCCAGACCAATAAAACTGATGACCAGCATCACCATCAACCCTTTGAATGCTGATGAACGGTAGCGGATCGATTTAACCTTGCCGCGATCGATCCACGGCATCAGGAATAACACCGCAATCGAACCGAACATCGCAATGACACCGGTAAGCTTATCCGGGATCGCACGCAATATTGCGTAAAACGGCGTGAAGTACCAGACGGGCGCGATATGTTCCGGGGTTTTAAACTGGTTGGCCGGAATAAAGTTCGGCTTTTCCAGGAAGTAACCTCCCATTTCGGGCGCGAAGAAGACGACGAAACTGAACAGGATCAAAAACACCACGACGCCGACCAGATCCTTGACCGAGTAGTAAGGGTGAAATGGTATGCCGTCCAGCGGAATGCCTTTTTCATCCTTAATGTTTTTGATTTCGACGCCGTCCGGGTTATTCGACCCAACTTCATGCAATGCGATGATGTGCATCACCACCAGCATTAACAGAACGATCGGCACCGCCACCACATGCAGCGCAAAGAAACGGTTGAGCGTCGCATCCGAAATGACAAAATCACCTCGAATCCATTCGGTTAGCCCCTCGCCCACCCAGGGAATCGCACCAAACAGGGAAATGATTACCTGCGCACCCCAGTAGGACATTTGACCCCAGGGTAACAGGTAACCCATGAATGCCTCCGCCATCAACGCCAGGAAGATGAACATGCCGAATAACCAGATCAATTCGCGCGGCTTCTGGTAGGAGCCATAGATCAGGGCGCGAAACATATGCAGGTATACGACGACAAAGAACGCCGAGGCGCCGGTAGAATGCAGGTAGCGAATCAACCAGCCCCAGTCAACATCGCGCATGATGTATTCGACCGAACTGAATGCCAGTTTATCGTCCGGCTTGTAATGCATGGTCAGAAAAATCCCGGTGACAATCTGGATTACCAGCACCAGTAGCGCCAGCGAACCGAAGAAATACCAGAAATTGAAGTTTTTCGGCGCATAGTACCTGGAAAGATGTTCTTCAAACATCTTGGTCAACGGGAATCGTGCGTCAATCCAGCCTAGCAGACCGTTATTTGATTTTTTATCTGTCATCAGGCGACTCCATCCTCACCAATTAGTATCACCTCATCGTTAATAAAGTAATGCGGTGGAATGGTTAAATTGGTCGGCGCCGGTACGCCCGCATAGACTCGACCGGAAAAATCAAACTTGGAGCCGTGGCAGGGGCAAAAAAAACCACCCTGGAAGTCGGCGGTAATTTCCGGACGGTAGGTTGGCGAACACCCCAGATGGGTGCAGATGCCGACCATGACTAAAATTTCAGGTTTGATCGAGCGATAAACGTTCCTGGTGTATTCGGGCTGAATGCTTTCACTGGATTCGACGTCTCGCAATTTCTCGGTCAGCTTGGAGTCCTTCAGTGTCGCTAATGCCTTCTCGTCGCGGCGCACCACCCAAACCGGCTTACCTTGCCACTTAAAAATAATCTGCTGACCGGGTTCGAGTGTACCGATGTTCGCCTCGACCGGCGCACCCGCCGCCCTGGCCCTGGCACTGGGGTTCCAGCTGGCGATGAACGGCACCGCCACCACCCCCGTACCAACCGCCCCGACAACCACCGTTGCTGCAGTCAAAAATCGCCTGCGGCTATTATCTGAAGACATTTAAATTCTTCCCCGATTTAGTATTGTAGTACCGGTTCAAAAGAGCCTTATGCCGGACATAAAAAACGGCCGCTAGCATAGCTTACTTTAACTTTTGCGTCGAGAGGCTTTGACGGGTAAATCAGGCATTTAAATCGCTTTTCGCCTGCTTTTTTCAACTGCACTCAGACCGGGTTTGGAATATCGATATATTGTTGTTTAATCCCGAAGCGGTCAGCGATGACCTTGGCCAGGGCCTGAACGCCATAGCGCTCGGTTGCATGATGCCCCGCAGCAATGTAATGAACGCCCATTTCACGCGCCAGATGGAAGGTCGGTTCTGATACTTCACCGCTGACAAAGGCATCCACGCCTCGCTTCGCGGCAGTCTCGATGAAACCCTGCGCTGCACCGGTGCACCAGGCAATTCGCTCTATTTCATGATCACCGGCGTCGATCGAGAGCGCGCGCGTATCGAGAGTTGATTCAATGTGCTGCGACACTTGCGCCAGCGTTTGCGGCGAACCAAGTTTGGCTTCGAATACCAGCCCCTGTTCGCCAAAGCTGTCGGTCGGCTTCCAGTCGAGCACCCTGGCGAGTTGCACATTATTGCCCACTTCGGGATGCACATCCAACGGCAAATGAAACGCCAGCAGGTTGATGTTGTTTTTTATCAGGCTGCCGATACGCTTACCCTTGACTCCGGTAACCGGCTGGGCTTCACCCTTCCAGAAATACCCGTGATGAACGAGCAAGGTATCGGCACCCTGTTCGATCGCCGCCTCGATCAGGGCCTGGCTGGCAGTTACCCCGCAGACTATATGCTCGACCTGATGGTTCGCCTCGACCTGCAATCCATTCGGACAATAGTCATTAAATTCATCAACTTTCAGGTACTCGTCGCAGAAATCGCAGAGTTGTTTTAATTGCATTGCATTTGATCCTGTGTTTCAGAGGCTATGATACTATCGCGCGATGAAACTAATCAAAGCCGTTGGCTTTTTATTTCAGTTCGGATTGATTGGACTCGCGCTCGCGGTGATCTACCTGGTTACCGTAAGTGAGCGCGACAGAACGGAAATTCTGGGTTTCCTGTCATCAAAGCAGGAACAGAGATTAGCGGTACCGATTGGCGCAGGCGCCGTATTCTCCTACGCCGATGCGGTGTCATCATCGGCTACCTCGGTAGTTACGATCTATACCTCCAAAACAGTCACCGACAAATCCCATCCCTTGCTCGACGACCCCGTGTTCAGCCAGTTTTTCGGTGATCAGCTCAAACGACGGCAACGCAGCCACAACGAAATCAACCTGGGTTCGGGCGTCATCATCGGATCCGAAGGTTACATCCTGACCAATCAGCACGTCATCGACGGCGCGGATGAAATCCTGATTTCGCTGACCGATGGTCGCGGCAGCCAGGCGGTACTGATCGGCGAGGACAAGGAAACCGATATCGCTATCTTGCAGATCCCGATAACCGGACTGGTCGGCATCAACATCGCCAATAGCCAGGCTATTCGGGTGGGTGACGTGGTGCTTGCAATCGGCAATCCGCTCAACGTCGGCCAGACCGTGACCCTGGGTATCGTCAGCGCGACCGGCCGTAACCGGATCGGACTCAATACCTTCGAAAACTTCATCCAGACCGATGCCGCCATCAATCCCGGCAATTCGGGCGGGGCGCTAATCAATGCGCGCGGCGAATTAATCGGCATCAACACGGCGATCTTCAGCCAGACCGTGGGTGCGCAGGGCATCGGTTTCGCGATACCGATTTCACTGGCGCTCGACATCATGCAGCAGATAATCGATTTCGGCAAGGTGACCCGTGGCTGGTTAGGTGTCGAAGGCACCGAAATAACCGCATATGCCGCTATGGCGACGGGCAATCCGGTTATAAAAGGCGCATTGATCGTCGGCGTCTTTGTCAATAGTCCGGCTGACATGGTCGGCATTCGCGCCGGTGATATCGTGGTCGCCGTCAATGGCAACCCGGTGCTCAGCATTCGTGATCTGCTCGATCAGATTACGCTGCACAAACCCGGCGAACAGCTCCAGCTTTCGATCTATCGCGGTACCCAGAAATTTTCGCTCAATATGAAGGTGGCCCAACGACCGCTATGATATGCATTGCTCCACCGGCGAGAAATTAATTCCTATTCGAGCTCGACTTCCTCGGCGATTCCATCCGCCGTCACTTCATCATTGATTTCAACCAGATCGCCAACCCCGAGCTGATCAAAGAAAATGGTCGACAAAACGGTACCGCTCGCGTCTTCGTATTCCGTGTCGCTGTCGACACTATAAGTGATGCCGAGAACAGTAATCGATGTCTCGGCGACAAATGCGTCCACCAGTCCTTCCAGCTCACTGTCGTCCGGGTTCATTGAATCCTTGCGCTTCACAATTTCGGCGGTTACCTCGTTTGCCGATTCGATTCCCTCGACGATGACGTAATCACCGATATTCAAATCTGCTACCGATAAATTCGGTACCTGCGGCAGAGGTCCTTCATCTTCGAACAGGGTTTGAGCGTTGGTATGGATCACTATACTGCCCGGCAAACCGGTATAATTAACCTCAAATCCAGTATTGTCCGGATAAACGAAAGACACCCATGATTTCAGTTTTGTTTCGCCTTCACGCAATTCCAGTTCATCCGCCATCAGCACCCCGCCGACTATGTCGCCTTCGACTTCGACCTCAACCCCATCGCCCAGCAATCCGGCCGCATTTGACGGCGACAGGCTGGCCATGCTCGCATCGATCTGCTGCCCATCGATCTTGAAATCGTCAAGACCCTGGAAATCCGCAATCACGCCCTGCAGACTGACGTCGTCAACATCGGTACCAAAATCTTCGTCTTCGAATTCGATTTTCTCGGCCAGTACCGACAGGTTCGTCTGAATAAATCCTTTAACTTCCACGTTCAGGTCCTCGACCAGCACGCCACCCGGCACATCGAGTACAGTCATGTTACCGACGGTGATGCCGGTCCCATCGACCATAAAGGTCTGGTCGGGCGGAACACCGGCTAAGTTTTTAATAAGTCCACGCAATTCAACCTCCGTGGATTCCGGATTCAGATCTTCAATGAATCGAACATAGGTTGCGATAATCTCTGTCTCCGAGGCTCTGAAACCACTGACTTCGATCACGTCCGATAGAACCAGATTGACTTCGTTTCCGATGCCGGCAAAGCTTGTATTTTCAAATATGGTACTGGTTTCATCGAAAGTGACTGTCTGGCCGAATACGGTGCCGATTTTTTGAGTTGGATCTGTCGGGTCAATGATGACATTTGTGACCGGACCCTGAATTTCATCATCGTAAACAACGCTGAGGGCGATTCCGTTGAAAACACCATTTTCTGTCTCGACTTCGAGCCTGACAATCATTCCGATGCGGAGGTTACCCTGCGTCGCAGTCGGGTCACCATCTACGATGAACTGGCTCGATGAGGTGATAAATCTAGCGCCGTTTACATGAACGCTGCCGAATCCGGTCACTTTTCCGACCGAAATCCCGGTTCCACCCACGCCTGCCGATTGCGATGAATCGCCACCATTGCTGCAAGCTGAAACAAACACCGCGCAGACAATTACGGTTGCCATCAACGCGCGGGTTTTCATTCGAGTTAACTCGTACAAATTCATTTTTTTACTTCCTGGTCATCCGCGGATTCATGATAGTAAAGACCAATGCTGAGCGCCGTAGACGCGTCATCGTCAGATTCATGCTGGGACAGGTAGAGGTCGATTTCTTCTAGAAAGGCCTGGCCCTTGTGCCTTAAAAATTGTTTGATATCCGGTATCGACTCCAGCGCAACCCTCGGGTTGGACGCCTTTCGCTGAAAGCGCAGCATTGCTTCGGGGGCGGTTAAATTGTAATCAATGGTATCGACTAACTGGCTGGTATCGGTGCCGAGAATAATGAGTTTCTCGACCGGATCATCCGACGGCAGGTAAGCGTGGCTCAGCAAGCGAACTTTATTGTCGTCGGCAAATTTGATATTGGCCGAACCGACCAGGACCTTTTGCATCGCCGCGACCGGCATATCACCACTGTATTTTTTTACCAACTCGCTGAAAGAGTCCTTGCCTTCGTATTCCAGATCGCGCGGATTACCATCCTTGCGCAAGAAGCGGAGGTCATTTATCCAGCCTCCCAGAACACGTACAACCCGATTGTATTGCCGATTGTCCCCGCCCGTTCCGATCAGATCAAGTTCGGATAATTTCTTGACTTCTTTTCGGTTCAAACCCGTGAGAATCGCGACATTCGATACGGTTTGCTTTTTACCGGCCGGGATAAAGTCTCGATAGGCGACATCGACAAAACACTTGCGCGCAACCTGGTCAAATTCACCATAGGACATCCCGTTACGTAACAAAGTGCGAACCAGTGTCATCAGTATTTTTCTTATTGTATTGCGTAGTATTTCTTGCATGGTTTTAATTGATGAAACCCGTGTGCGGCAATTTCAACACACGGATTTCGTATTCACTAGTCATCGAGCTCCGCTTTATCGAAAATCGCGTTACTGTCAGTATCCTTGATCTTGATGAACACACCCGGGTTGAGCGAGCCATAAAAGGCACTGGCCGGAATATTCTGATCCAGTTCATTTTCATAACTTGCTGCACTGAGGTCGAATTCAACACCCAGCAGTACCACCTTCTCATCAATTTCGCTCCACCCTTCTACAGGAGCAACAATCCTGATTTCATCGGGCGCCTTGCGTTCAATTTCGACGGCGTTGATTACGCCGGTGCCGTCGTCAAAAGCCTCCATCTCGACAAAATCGCCAACCGATAAGTCCGACAACAATATATCGGTATCGGTGATATCGTCTTCCAGCTCGGTCTGTTGATTAACCCGGACTACAATATCAGTCGAGTTGAAATTAAACCTTACCGTGTCGGCACTCACTGCCGACAGGATCGCATAAATCTTGATTTTCCTGCCTTTTTGTTCGATTTCATCAGCCAGGAGGATGCCATTTACGACATGGCCTTCGGCTTCGACGATGAGATCATCTGCCAGAACCAGCGAAGTCGGAAAAAGTTCAGCACCGGTCGCATCGATGAGCTGACCCTGGATCATGAAGGTATTGTCCGCCGGGTTATAATTATAAATCACACCTTCAACTTCGGCTTCGTCCATATCATCATCAAGACCTTCCTGTTTACCTTCGATTTCCGTGGCAATCAGAATAGTACCCCCGGCATTGAGTTTACCCTCGACTTCAACGAACAGGCCATTGGCAAGCGCTGCGATATCGTCAAGTTGGGTGTTACCGTCATAGCTGACGGGAAATCCATTGATGTCAAAGCTGTTAGCGGCCAGGTTTTCGATCGTTCCCTTGATTTCAATTTCCTGGTCATTGTCCTGCAGTTCGATATGCGTCGCGAGCAGCCCCCCGGCGGTTACAAATCCGCTAACCTCGAGTACATTCCCGACCTGTATGTTATCGAAGGTCAAACCGCCGTCATCGTCGATCGTGGTATGCCGATTTACCGTCAAGGTTTGCCCGAGGATGACAATTGTCGCCAGGGTCGCATTCGCCGGATCGGGGGTGTCGTAAACGATGTTGGCAACTGGACCCTTCAGTTCATTGTCATAGGATATATGCGTTGCTTGTCCATTGATTCCGTCATCATTTTTCGAGCCCCTGACCGTCACGATCATACCGACCTTTAAATCCGACTCAACACCACTATCATCATCGATGGAAAAAGTCGTGCCCCCGGTTTGGAATTTGACGCCATTAACGAAAACGCTACCGAATCCGGTAATAATGCCGCGGCTGACGACAGTTTGGTCGGCATCATCGCTACTCGACGATGAACCGCCACAACCGCTGACCAGCAGTGTCGTCGCTAGCAGAGTGGATACTCCGACGATATATCTATTTTGCATATTCCTCATTTTACTCTCCATTGGGATTTAATTCCCAAATAAATTAACAATCTTTAAAAAACCTGAAGCCATCCGGAAGGTTATACATTCAGGTTTAATTTGGGATTCTATTCCCAAATTTTATAAAAATCTACCTTTTGTGATAAATTTACATCGTTTGAACCTGCGCGAACGCTCAGATGAATCGGATCGATATTGGAATTCAGTTAAGCAATATCCTGGGGCCAACGGATTTTGAGTCACCCCGCGCGCGCGCGGCATGCGCGCAGGCGGGAATATTGTATCCTGTGGTCGTTGGGAGATCCCCGATAACTGCCGGCGCAGTTTCGGGGATGACGCCGCTTATGGCGGCGTCACTTGATGCGATATTCGGCGGAGCGCGCATGCGCCACCAGGCCTTCGCCCCGCGCCAGCGTCGAGGCAACTTTGCCGAGTTCGGTCGCAGACTGCGCAGAGCAACCGATCAGGCTCGAGCGCTTTTGAAAATCGTAGGCTCCAAGTGGTGATGAAAAGCGTGCGCTGCGCGAGGTCGGCAGTACGTGATTGGGCCCGGCACAGTAGTCCCCCAGCGCTTCGGCGGTGTAACGCCCAAGAAAAATTGCGCCGGCGTGGCGGATCGATTTTGCCACTTGCTTCGCATTTTCGATCGAGAGTTCGAGGTGTTCGGGAGCGATATGATTGGCAATCTCGATGGCATCGTCCAGATCAGCGACCCTGATTAACGCACCGCGCGCGCTCATCGACTGATCGATGATTTGTTTGCGTGGCATTTCTTCTATCAGGCGCAGGATGCTCATCGCCACGTGATCGAGAAACTCACCATTTGGTGACATTAGTATCGCCTGCGCATCCTCATCGTGCTCTGCCTGAGAGAACAAATCCATCGCAATCCAGTCCGGATCGGTATCGCCATCACAAATCACCAGGATCTCGGATGGACCGGCAACCATGTCGATACCGACGCTGCCGAACACCATGCGCTTTGCGGTGGCAACATAGATATTGCCGGGTCCGACAATCTTGTCTACGGCCGGTACCGTCTCGGTGCCGTAGGCCAACGCCGCTATCGCTTGCGCTCCACCGATGGTGAATACCCGATCAACTCCCGCAATATGCGCTGCCGCCAGCACCATATCGTTGACGACCCCCTGCGGCGTCGGTACCACCATGATCAACTCGCGTACTCCGGCCACCACGGCCGGGACCGCGTTCATCAACACCGAAGACGGGTAAGCGGCTTTGCCGCCGGGTACGTACAGTCCGACCCGGTCGAGCGGGTTGATCTGCTGGCCGAGTAGGGTTCCGTTTGCCTCGGTGTACTCCCATGACTCCAGTTTCTGACGCTCGGCGTAGGCGCGGATTCTTTGCGCCGCCTGCTCGAGCGCAACTCGTTCAGATTCGGGGATATGCTGATATGCCTGCCGCAGTCGCTTCAACGGCAATTCAAGTTCACCCCCGCTAGCCACTTCGAGTCCATCGAAGCGCTGGCTGTATTCGAGTAGAGCGCGATCTCCGTCACTTTTAACCGAGCGCAGAATTTCGTTTACGATACTGAAAACCGCGTCATCGGAGGCCGATTCCCAGGCCATGAGTTTATCGAGCTGAATCTTGAAATCGCTGTCACTGCTATCGAGTCGGTTGATGCGCATACTATTCGACTGCCTTTTCGATTCTGTCGACAAGATCCCTGATCGGTTTATTTTTCATTTTCAGCGCAGCTCGGTTTACGATCAGGCGCGAACTTACTTCCATGATAGGTTCAAGCGGCGTCAGGCCATTCGCCTTCAGCGTTTTACCCGTATCGACCAGGTCCACGATAATATCGGCCAAACCGACCACTGGCGCCATCTCCATCGAACCGAAGAGCTTGATCAATTCCACCTGCCTCCCCTGCTCGAGAAAAAATCGACGCGTAACCCCGGGGTATTTGGTTGCAACCTTGAGACGGGTTCGCGGCAAGGGTATATCGGCAAAACCCGCCGTCATCATTTTGCATCGCGCAATTTTTAAATCGACGCGTTCGTATAAACCCTCCCCACCGTGCTCGGCAAGCACATCCTTACCCGCCACTCCGAGGTCGGCGGCACCATATTGAACATAGGTCGGCACATCTACGGAACGGATCAATACCAGCTTGATGTTTTGGTGATTGGTTGCAAACACGAGTTTGCGACTACTGCACAAATCGTCCACCGGTTCGATTCCGGCACGCGCCAGCAACGGCAGGGTCTCATCCAGAATCCTGCCCTTGGCGAGCGCGATGGTTAATTTAGCGGCCACTTCGGTTAATTTGGAACGCGCTTGATTCGGGCACCCAGTACAGCGAGTTTTTCTTCGATGTGATCGTAGCCACGATCGATATGGTAGATTCGATCCACCACGGTCTCACCTTGCGCTACCAGGCCGGCAAGAATCAGGCTCGCCGAGGCACGTAAATCAGTCGCCATCACCTGGGCGCCATTTAGTTTTTCGACCCCCTTGATGATCACGGTATTACCCTCAAGTTGCACATTTGCGCCGAGGCGCACAAATTCCTGGATATGCATGAATCGATTTTCGAATACCGTCTCGGTGACCGAACCGGTACCCTCGGAAATCGAATTAAGCGCACAAAACTGCGCCTGCATATCGGTCGGAAACCCGGGATAAGGTGCGGTTCTGATATTCACCGCCTGGGGCTTTCGTCCTTCCATGTCAAGTTCCACCCAGTCATCGCCGATGTCGATTGTGGCGCCGGCTTCTTCAAGCTTGGCCAGTACCGCATCGAGCAATCTCGGATCGGTGCGTTTGATTAAAACCTTCCCGCCGGTAATCGCCGCGGCGACCAGGTAAGTGCCGGTTTCTATTCGATCGGGTAACACTGAATAATCACAACCACGCAATTTTTCGACACCATGGATTGTGATCCTATCGGTACCGGCATTTTCGATCTTGCCTCCCATCGCGTTGATGAAATCAGCGAGGTCTACCACTTCGGGTTCACGCGCCGAATTTTCTATAACGGTGGTACCGTCAGCCAGACTGGCCGCCATCATCAGGTTCTCGGTACCGGTGACGGTAACCTGATCCATGACAATTCGAGCGCCCTTGAGCCGACTACAACGTGCTTTGATATAACCCTTCTCGACAACAATTTCCGCACCCATCGCCTCGAGCCCACCGAGGTGCATATCCACCGGTCGCGCACCGATCGCGCAACCACCGGGCAATGACACTTCGGCTTCACCAAAGCGTGCCAGTAATGGTCCCAGAACCAGAATCGAGGCACGCATGGTTTTAACCAGTTCGTAGGGAGCGAAAGTGTTTTCGAGCGTTGTCGGATCAACCTCGATACTCATTTTCTCGCCGATGGTGAGCGATACCCCCATGCGACCCAGTAATTCCATGGTCGTGGTAACGTCATGCAGGTGTGGCACGTTGCGAACAATGACCGGGCTATCCGTCAGCAAGGTGCCTGCAAGGATCGGTAAAACTGCGTTCTTGGAGCCGGAAACCCGCACTTCTCCCGACAGTGGGACGCCACCATTGATGATTAGCTTGTTCATTCATAACCACTGAAAACTAGGGCCGCCATTCTATCAGAAGACCACCGGTAGTATAGAAATATACCGCCACTCGTAACCTGTCTGGGGGTTAAAGTCCGCACAGTGACAACAGTCGGGAAGCGTGGACGTCGGGATGTCTTTTCAGAACGCTGCGCGACAAGGACGTCGCGCGCGCCAACAGGTGAGGTATATACGGCGATTCTGAAAAGATATCCCGGGGGCCGCGCGGTTGCCTATATACCGGGTCGGCGGGGATTTTGAAAATGTGGCGCGTTGTAAGGTCCCCGCTTTCGCGGGGATGACCTAAGTGGGTCGTGATCCTGAGATCCCCGCTTGCGCCGGTATGACAAAGAGCCGCGGGTATGACCCAGGTACTGCTTTATTACTCCTGGTTCCGATCCTGCAGGGTCTTGATCAGGCCATCGATTCCGTTTTTCTTGATCGCGCGCGCGAAGCTCGAGCGATAGTTGGTTACCAGGCTGACCTCGTCGACGCTGATATCATAAACTTTCCAGCCATCGTCTCCGAGTCGCAAAGAATAATTAATGGGTATCGGAAAACCACCCGCTTGTTCAATTTCGGTTCTGACGGTAACCTTGCCGTCTACCTCGGCACCTTCCATCGGCAGGTAAATTAGTTTCTCGTCGGTATATTCAAGCAATGCCGCACTGTAGGTTCGAACCAGTAACTGCCGGAATTCGTTTACGATCGCCGGCTTTTGCTCGACGGAGACTTCATCTTTATATCGCCCCAGCGCCAGATCGGTCATCGCGGTAAAGTCGAAATGAGGCAAAACCACCTCATCGACCAACTTGTATACGCTGCTTATATCACTCTTGTAACCGCCCGTATGGGCCTTGATCTCCATCAGCACCTTGTCCGATGTTTGCTTGATCAAGGCTTCCGGTCCGGTTGCAGCCATTATCGGCATCGCCAACAGAAACAATAAACTCGCTATTAATTTTTTCACTGAAAAACCCCACTGACACTTCGTAATTTGGACACGTGATTATTAAAATCATTCACCGCGCGCAGATATTGCGCGTAGGCGAGTACATATACCTGCAACGCATTAATAATCTCGCTGGCCTCTTCCAGACCGGCTTCAAAATCGGAATAGGACGCTATCATCCAACGCCGTGCAGCTTTCGAGCTTTCGCGCATCGAAGCTATAGCCTGGTACTTTGCCTGCATCGAGTAATACTGCTCGCGCACCTGGAACGGAATACCCAGGCGTGCTAGCGAAGCCTTGTGTACCAGCGCATCCAGTTCAGCCTGCGCCTGCGCCACACGCCCGGACTGTGCACCCTGCTCCCATTGCCAGCGCATTCCGACCAGCGGCGATACCGCAGCATGGTTGAAGGGGTCGAAAACATGAGGGTTTTCGAGGGTATCGCGTCCCGGGGCGTAAGCCAGCGAGCCTGCAATTCCAGCGAACACGACCGGTTTTTTATCCGCTCGCGTTGCCATCACCAACGCACGCCGTGCATTCAACCCGGCCTCGACCTGCTTGAACTCTACTCGATTGGAAAGCGCCAGTTCAATCCATTCTTGCAGGCTTTCCTGGGGCAAAGGCAGCGGCTGCAGTCTACGATCCGCAAGCTCGATAACCTCTTCCTCGCGACCGGTCAATAACTTTAGACCTGCCATTGCGATCAACTCCAGGCCGTTGGCCTCTGCAAGAAAATTGTCGATCAGGCCGGATCCCGCTTCGAGCGCATACTTGTCGGATTGACTGACATTGCCGGAACCTTGTTGCAGCCACTCGTTTACCAGGTCAAGCGCTGCACCCAGGCGCTGGCGGGTATTTTCCAGCAATAAACGGCTATCTCGCGCTGTCAGGTAACCGTAGTAAGCCTTCACCACTTGCAAAGCCACTTCATCACGCTGCAGGTAGACATCCTGCTGCTTGATCAAAATATTGTTTTGTGCGGCGGCCTGGTAGTTCTCGAGGCGTCCGAAAGTTGCCAGGGGTTTAACAATACTGAAAGTCAACCCCGCCCAAAGCGACAGGCCGTCTTCAAAATCGTACAAATCGTCACGGGGCTCACAATCGCCGCTACAGGAGTTGTCGCCACCTTCGAAGAAACCACCGTCTACACCGGTGGCGAGAGCAAGAAAACTGTCCACTGAGTAGCGAAAACCTTCGGATCCCTTGGCTTCCTGCAAAAGACCCCGGGCCTTGCGAACAAAGGCCTGTTTTTCTTCGACTCGAGGGTCTTGCGCCAATGCCAGTTCGATCGCCTGCGCGAGGTCCAGTTTATCCTGCGCTTGAAGCCCGGTACCGATACCCAGCAAGGCCACAGCCCCGATAAAAATTGCTGTAAATTTAATCATGGTTGTTATTGTACCGTAGCAATCCTGAATAGATGCTGACTAAAACCGCCCGTTAACGACAATTCCAGACAGAGTCTATCCGCTTATAGGCAACAAGTGAACGCTGGACCCTGCAAATTCGGACCTATTTACTGGCAAATTTGTCGCATAGTCGTTAGTGTTCGCCTCCTCTACCCTGATAACACACTTATATGTCCAAACCTTTTACCGATCGACATAGCTTCGGCTATGATGAACTAATCGAATGCGGCAAAGGCGGGTTGTTCGGGCCTGGCAACGCGCTGCTTCCACTGCCGCCGATGTTGATGTTCGACCGAATCACAAAAATCGACGAAACAGGCGGAAAATTCGAAAAAGGTGCAATTGTAGCGGAGCTGAATGTCAATCCGGAATTGTGGTTTTTCAAGTGCCACTTTGAAACCGACCCGGTGATGCCGGGCTGCCTTGGCCTGGATGCCATGTGGCAATTGATCGGCTTTTTCCTCGGCTGGAAAGGCGGGCCGGGGCACGGACGCGCCCTCGGAGCCGGTGAAGTCAAGTATTTCGGACAGGTATTGCCATCGGCCAAACGGGTGACCTATCGAATCGATATGAAACGCGTCATCATGCGCAAGCTGGTAATGGGAATCGGCGACGCTTCGATGGAGGTCGATGGCAGGGAAATCTACAACGCCAGGGATTTACGCGTCGGTCTTTTCACTTCCACTGAAAATTTCTAACCATTTAAAAATTTTCCTTTGAGCATACTTAGCAACGTCGCGGCTGTCATTACAGGCCTGGTGCTATTGATCTGGAGCGCGGATAAGTTTGTCGAAGGCGCGGCAGCTCTTGCTCGTCTTCTCGGTGTATCGATCATGATCATCGGTATCACCATCGTCGGCTTTGGAACTTCTGCACCCGAGATCGTGGTTTCGATTGTTGCAGTCCTGGAAAACACGCCCGATCTCGCGATCGGCAACGCACTTGGCTCCAATATTGCCAACATCGGTTTGATACTCGGCGTCACAGCGATCCTGGTGCCGATTCCAATTGCGACCCGATTGTTTAAAACCGAGTATCCGCTGTTGCTGCTGGCAACCTTTTTGATGGCGTGGAGCCTTTACGATCTATCACTGGATACCATCGATGGTGTCGCCCTTTTCAGCCTGTTGATTCTGAGTCTTTACTACTTGATTCGCGTACATCGAAGGCATCCGGCTGACTATTTCAGAGAGGAGCATGAGAGCGAAACGATAGTCCACGATATCAAGATGACCGCGGCAATCGGCTGGTTGTTGCTGGGTCTGGTGGTGCTGGTCGGAAGTTCCAAACTGCTGGTTTGGGGTGCTTCCGGTTTTGCCCGGACCCTGGGCGTAAGCGAATTGATCATAGGTTTGACTATCGTGGCCGTGGGGACCAGTCTGCCCGAACTGGCGGCATCGATTTCGAGCCTGAAAAAGGGAAAACCCGATCTCGCGATCGGCAATGTGATCGGTTCCAACCTGTTTAATTCGCTCGCGGTTATCGGTTTACCCGCCCTGTTCACAAGTTTCAGCATCGACGCTTCGGCGCGCTCGCGAGACTTACCTGTGGTTATCGGGCTGACATTGATTTTGATACTGATATCTCGCTTCCCGAGCGCAATACCCCGCCATCTGACCCGTGCCAAGGGCAGTTTCCTGTTCACCGCTTTTGTCATTTACCAACTATATTTGTATTATCAGGTCGCGATTGGATAACTATGACAAAACACGCCTATATCGAGCTTGGTCTCGCGGTATTGAAAACTGAAGCGGATGCAATTTCAGCCCTGACTGATCGACTGGATCAGGGTTTTCATAACGCCTGCGACCTGATACTGAATTGCAAGGGTCGTGTGGTGGTATCCGGCATGGGGAAATCGGGCCATATCGGCAATAAAATTGCGGCAACGCTGGCGAGCACCGGCACCCCGGCCTTTTTTATGCATCCCGGCGAAGCCAGCCACGGTGATCTGGGTATGATCACCACGGATGATCTCGTAATCGTATTGTCGAATTCCGGTGAAACCAGCGAGTTAACCCTGTTACTGCCGTTGCTTAAGCGCCTCGGCATACCCCTGCTGGCGCTAACCGGTAACCCGGCATCGACCCTGGCCAACAGTGCCAATATCCATCTCGATGTCAGCGTCGATAAGGAAGCCTGTCCGTTGGGTCTGGCGCCTACATCCAGCACCACCGCAAGCCTCGCGATGGGTGACGCGCTCGCGGTTGCAGTGCTGCAAGCGCGCGGTTTCACCGAACAAGACTTCGCGTTGTCACATCCCGGAGGTCACCTCGGACGCCGGCTGCTGCTGCGGGTCAGCGATATCATGCACACCGGTAGTGCCATACCCCTGGTAACGGCCAATACCACGCTCAAGGATACTTTACTTGAAATGACGGCCAAGGGTCTCGGCATGGCGGGCGTTGTCGACTCTGACAGCAATCGCTTAGTGGGTATATACACCGATGGGGATTTACGTCGAACTTTTGAAAACATGCCGGATATCCAATCCGCGCGGGTGTGCGATTTCATGACTGCAAACTGCGTCACCATCGAGGCCGAACGTATCGCCAGCGAAGCATTGAAGATCATGCATGACAATAAAATAAATGCCCTGATCGTGGTCGACCGCGAGTTAAGCGTTCAGGGTGCGTTAAACATGCATGATTTATTAAGAGCCGGTGTTGTATAGGAGAATTTCATGACCGGCAGTAGCGTCGACAACGCGCGCCAGATTCGGTTGTTGATCGTCGATATCGATGGTGTACTCACCGATGGCGGCTTAAGCTTCGATAGTCGCGGCGAAGAATTCAAAACTTTTAATTCCCTCGACGGCCATGGAATTCGCATGCTGCTCGAGAGCGGAATCGAGGTCGCCGTGATTACCGGTCGCAAATCGGGAATCGTCAGCCATCGTATGGGCGATCTTGGTGTCAGGTATATTTACCAGGGCTATCGCGACAAGCTGCCGGCGTTTGAACAACTGATGCGGGAAACCGGCCTCAGGGCAGAACAAATTGCCTATGTCGGGGACGATTTGCCGGATTTACCCGTGATGCAACGTGTCGGCCTGGCGATAGCGGTGCAAAACGCACACGGCTTCGTCAAGCAGCATTGCGACTGGGTTACCACCGCACCAGGAGGACGCGGCGCGGTACGTGAAATAACCGATTTTATCCTGCAGGCACAAGCCTTGCTCGACACCCAACAAAACAGCTACCTCAAATGAAACCCCGCGTTTTAGCCCTGGTTATCTTGCTCGGTATCGGTGCGATTGCAGTCGGCTGGATATATGAATCGAGATTGCGCCAGCAGATCGACCGAACCGAGCTGGTCATTCCGGACAACATCGATTACTTTCTAACTAATTTGCGTTACCGCGTGCTGAATCGCGACGGTGCTATCGATTTCGAATTCAACAGTCCGCGCCTCGAGCACTACAGGCGCGACGACATCAGTAGTATCGAAATCCCGTCTTTGAAAATTTACCGCGATGCCGATCATTGGCAGGTGGATTCTCGAATCGGTGAATTCGAACACAGGCTTAATCTGTTGAGACTGCGCCAACAGGTGGTGATGCAAAAACAGGGAGACAATCCTATGCGGTTGTATACCGAAAGTATTCGGTTCGAACCGGAACGTGATCGGGTCAGCAGCGAAGCGGAGGTGACGATGCTGAGTGATCGGCTGCGGATAGAGGCCGAACGGGCCGTCTTCGACCTTGCCGCCAAGGTTTACCGATTCAGTAAAATACATGCGATTTATAACAATGACGGCAGTTAAAACTACTGTGCTATTGATGTTTTTACTTCCCTCCCAGCTGTGGGCACTGGCCTCGGACGGTGATCAACCAATTGCGGTCGAGGCCGATAGCCTCGAAATCAGGGAGTCTGAAAATATCAGTATTTACCAGGGGAACGTCAAGCTGGTGCAGGGTAGTCTCGAAATCAGTTCCGAGCGCCTGATAATCCATTTCAATGATGCCAATGATCTGGAGCTGATGGAAATGACCGGCGCACCCGCGAAATTTCGGCAACTGGATGATGACGGCAGCGAAATGCTGGGGCAGGCCAGTCAAATCGACTATATCGAATCCGACTCGAAGCTCGAACTACGCGGTTCAGCCCGCTTCAGTCATTCGGGGGATATCATCGAAAGCGACCTGATTCATATCAATACCGAAAATAACAGCATCCAGGCCGGCAGTACGGATTCCGATCAAAGGGTAAAAATGTTGATCCAGCCTCGGCAGAGTACCGAACCTCCTGAATAGTTCCCGCATGAGCGATACCAATCTACTCGAAGCCACCGAGCTGGCCAAATCCTACGGCGGCCGCGATGTCGTAAAATCGGTTTCGCTGCGGGTCGCAGCGGGTGAAATCGTTGGTTTGCTGGGCCCCAATGGCGCCGGTAAAACCACTTGCTTTTACATGATGGTAGGATTGATCGAGAACGACTCGGGCAGCATTCGGCTCAACAACATAAATATCAGCCGTTTGCCGATGCATCGCCGTGCCAGGTTGGGGATCGGTTATTTGCCCCAGGAAGCCTCGGTGTTCAGGAATCTCAGCGTGGCGCAGAACATTCTGGCAATCCTGCAGCTACGCAAAGATCTCGACAAAGCCGCCTGCGCAACGGCCCTGGAACACCTGCTGGAGGAGTTTCAAATCGTGCATCTTCGCGATATCGACGGAATTTCACTTTCCGGCGGTGAACGCCGCCGCGTCGAAATTGCGCGGGCACTGGCGAATCAACCTGAATTCATACTTCTGGACGAACCCTTTGCCGGGGTTGACCCAATCTCGGTTATTGATATCCAGTCGATAATCCGCCAGCTCGCCGAGCGTGAAATCGGTGTACTAATCACCGACCACAACGTACGCGAAACCCTGGGAATTTGTGATCGCGCCTATGTCATGGGAAATGGCGAGATTTTGGCGGAGGGGAGCCCGCAGCAGATCCTGGAAAATAAAATGGTCAGAAAGATTTACTTAGGCGATGATTTTAAGCTATAACTGTATCCATGGGAGATAACAGGAATCCTGGCACAAAACCGGACAGGGAACGGTCTCGCCAATGAAACAAAGCCTGCAGCTGCGAATAGGTCAAAGCCTGACGATGACGCCTCAGTTGCAGCAGGCAATCAAGTTGCTGCAACTTTCGTCGCTGGAACTACAAACCGAAATCCAACAGACCCTGGATGCCAATCCGCTGCTCGAACAAGAAGACGATCTCGGTGAAATAGCCGTTAGCCAGGCCGAGGAATCCAGGGATGGCAGCATCAATGGTGAAGACCTTACCGATTTCAAAATACCTGAAAATGTGATCTCCGACAATCGCGCCGAACAGACCTTGCCGGATGAGCTCGAAATGGACACTCGCTGGGAACATATCTACGATAACCTGTCGAATTCCCCGAACCAGTCCTCGGCTTCGGGGCAGGATAATCGTGACATGTTCGAAAACCAGGCCGGTGAAGAGGATACCCTCAAGATCCATCTCACCTGGCAACTGGATTGCGCGCATCTGTCTGAAACCGATCATGATATCGGGCTCGCAATTATCGATTCCATCGATGACGGCGGCTACCTGACCGAAGCTATCGAAGAAATACACGAAGGCCTGATACGCCAGTACGACAGCCTCGAACTGGATGAAGTCGAGGCGGTACTGCATCTGGTACAACGTTTCGACCCGGTTGGCGTTGCCGCCGGATCTCCCAGTGAATGCATGGCAATACAGCTGGGGCAGTTCGACCCGGAAACACCGCATCTCGCCAAAGCGCTGGTTTTAGTAAAGAAATATCTCGAACAGCTTGCCGGCAATGACGTGGCGCTGCTCAAACGTCGCCTACAGGCCAACGATACCGAGTTGGCGGAAATCATCAAACTGATCCAGACCACCAATCCACACCCCGGTCACAGCATCAGCCGCAATCACGCCGAGTATGTGGTACCCGATGTTTATGTCAGCAAGCAGGCGGGACGGTGGCGAGCCCGCATTAATTCCGACCACTCCCCGCGACTCAGGGTTAACGATCAGTATGCGGGCCTGATCAAGCGTAGCGATAGCAGTGACCAGAATACCTATCTTAAAAATAATTTACAGGAGGCCCGCTGGTTTATCAAGAGTCTGGAAAGCCGCAATGAAACCCTGCTGCGCGTTGCAAGCGCAATTGTCGAGCGCCAGCATGCCTTCCTGGAATACGGTGAGGAAGCGATGCAACCCATGGTGTTGCGCGATATTGCTGAATTACTGGAGTTACATGAATCCACCATTTCAAGGGTAACCACCCATAAATACATGCACACCCCGCGCGGCATTCTCGAATTCAAGTACTTTTTTTCGAGTCACGTGAGTACCGCCGATGGCGGTGAATGCTCGGCCACGGCGATTCGGGCAATTATCAAAAAATTCGTCGCAGCAGAAAAACCGGAGAAACCATTAAGCGATAACAAGATTGCAACGTTGTTGGGTGATCAGGGGATTAACGTCGCCAGGAGAACCGTGGCCAAATACAGGGAGGCGTTAAATATCCCCCCGTCCAATGAGCGTAAACGTCTCTTTTGAGACACCGACGATTCGCAGCAATGCGATTCCCACAGCCAGGAGGTTACAGATGCAAGTAAGTTTAAGCGGTCATCACGTAGAAATAACTGATTCCATGCGCAATTACGTCAATGAAAAAATCGGAAAACTGGATCGGCATTTCGATCAGGCGCTGGACATCCATATCGTATTAACCGTCGAAAAACTGCGTCATAAAGCGGAAGCGACATTACACGTCAGTGGCAGCAATCTACATGCCGACGATGTGCAGGAAGATATGTATGCCGCGATTGATGGCCTCGTTGATAAACTTGACAGACAGGGTAAGAAACATAAAGAAAAAATGAAGAGCCATCGACTCAAAAGCGCACCCGCTGAGTTGGCTTAAATATAATCGGGGGAGAATTCCCCCTTTTTTTTTGATCCGCTCAATCCAATGACTTGCATACTCCGACGATTTGACTAAGATTCGCGCATCCAATTCAGGCAGCCAAATTCGAGTATCGGGAAAATGACAATTTCAGCAATTTTGTCACCACAGTCAATTTTTATAGATGTTGAAGTTTCCAGTAAGAAAAAACTCCTGGAATTGATTGCCCACGTGGCTGCCGATCAAACCCGGCTTCCCGAATCCACGATCTACAACAACCTGTTGAATCGCGAGCGTCTCGGCAGTACCGGCCTCGGCCAGGGGTTCGCGGCGCCACACGCACGACTGACCGACCTGCAGAGTACGGCTTGCTACTTTTTCCGGCTCAAGCAGGCGGTCAATTTCGAAGCACCGGATAATCAACCGGTAGACCTGGTGTTTACTATCATCGTCCCCGAAGAGGCTACCGAAGAGCATCTGTTGATACTGTCCTCGCTGGCCAGTATATTTTCCCGCAAGGAAATTTGTGAAGCGATCCGCAATGCGAGTGACAAAGACCAAATCGTGGAAATCATCCAGTCGGCCGAGCAATGAGACCCTCGTTAAAAATCCACGAATTCTTCAACCAGTATCAACACAAACTAAAACTTAGCTTCGCCTCTCGCCAGATCGGCCTGGATCGCGAAATCAAATTGTCCCGCCTGGCATCAGACACCTTTGATGCCGCTGACTACTTCAATGTCATCCGTACCTCGAGTATCGTCGTCGTCGGCTACCAGGAATCTCGCTATATCGAGAAATTAAACGCCGAAGACCGCAGCATACTTTTCAAAACCCTGTTTCGCGGGCCGGTCTGTGTCATCCTCTGTAGCCTGGGTAACCTGCTACCGGAAGCGGTAATCAACCTCTGCGAAGCGCGCGATATCCCGGTAATGCAATCTGCGCTCAGCGATTCCGAATTGCTGGACAATACTCGTTATCTACTATCACGCGCCCTGGCCGAAACAACCAATGAACACGGCGTCTTTATCGAGGTCTATAATCTCGGCGTGTTTATTACCGGTAAAACAGCGGTGGGTAAAAGCGAACTTGCTCTGTCACTGGTCTCTCGGGGTCATCGGTTAATTTCCGACGACGTAACGCTGTTTTCACGCAGTACACCGGATCTGGTCGAAGGGCGCAGCCCGCAGGTTTTAACCAATTTCCTCGAAGTACGCGGCCTCGGCGTGGTCAATGTGCGCGCGATGTTCGGTGCCAACGCGTTAAAACAGAGCATGCCGTTGAGCCTTATCGTCAACCTGGTTGAACTGGATCGTGACAATAAATCCGCGTTTGACCGGCTCGGCAATAATTTGAAAACACGGAGCATTCTCGATCTCGAATTTCCGGAAGTCACGCTGCCGGTAGCGCCAGGTCGTAATCTGGCGGTGCTGGTCGAGGCAGCCACGCGCAACCATTTACTGCAAGCCGATGGATACAATGCCGCCCAGGATTTTATCGAGCGACAGAATCAGGCCATTGCGCAAGATTCAGATACTTCTGGCTAGCGGTTTACCTATCAAGGTCGAAACGGGGTGCGGCCATGGGAATCTTTGTTCTGGCATTGCCCAGGCACAAACTGTATTTTATTTGAAACTATGCAGATTAAACATTCGAGGTAAACAGCAGGTGAAACTGGTTATTGTCAGCGGCCTGTCCGGGTCGGGGAAAACGGTAGCACTGCATACCCTGGAAGATGCCGGTTACTATTGCATCGATAACCTGCCGCTTGGAATGCTGCCCGAACTGGTCGATAACATGATCAATACCCGGGCACAGCCATATGAACTGGTGGCGATCGCAATCGATGCCCGAAGCGGCGTCGATAGTTCGAACCGATTTGATGAAATCATGCGTCGTATCAGCGAACACCCGTTGCGGCTTAAAATTCTGTTCCTGACCTCGGACACATCCAGGCTGCTCAAACGCTTTAGCGAAACCCGCCGCAAGCACCCGCTTTCACGCCAGGGATTACCGTTGGCCGACGCGATTCAGCAGGAAAAGAAACTGCTCGAAGATATTCATGCCAATGCCGACCTCGCGATCGACAGCACCCATTTGAACGTGCACGAACTACGACAAATGATTAATGATCAATTATTGTCGCAGACGACTTCCGAAATGGGCATTCTGATTCAATCCTTCGGTTTCAAAAACGGTGTGCCCGCCGATACTGATTTTGTTTTTGACGTTCGTTGCCTGCCGAATCCGCATTGGGAAAAAGATCTCAAGGCGTTAACCGGTCGCGACCGCGCGGTCGTCAAGTACCTCGAAACCTACCCTGAAGTCGAAGAAATGTTTGCTTCCATTTATACCTTTTTGACCTCCTGGATTCCACGTTTTGAGAAGGACAATCGCAGCTACATGACCATATCGATCGGATGCACCGGTGGCAAACACCGGTCGGTGTACCTGGTTGAGCGCATCGTCACAAAATTTAAACAGGATCGGAGTAACCTTTCCATCCGCCACCGTGATATGACATGAGCGTTGGATTACTGGTGGTAACGCACGACGATATAGGCGCACAATTGGTCGAGGTCGCAGCTACAATTTTCGCCCCGGCCGCATTACCGCTGTCCCTGGTATCGGTCCCGGCGAAACTCGCACCCGAAATACTCGGTAAATTTGCCGATTTGATTCGCGACGCGATTCGGGATCAGGACCAGGGCCAGGGAGTGCTGGTGCTCACCGACGTTTACGGGGCGACACCCGATAACCTGGCCCGATATTTCAGCGAGGGTTGCAATGCGCGGGTCGTCAGCGGGATAAATTTGCCGATGCTGCTGCGTGTATTAAACTATGCGCATCAACCGATGGAGCAACTGAGCGAAACCGCGCTGAAAGGGGGTAGAACAGGCGTTCGTGCGAACCAGTAATGATTGCTGAAAAAATTACCATTGTAAACAAACTCGGCCTGCATGCGCGCGCGGCATCGAAGCTGGTCAACTGTGCCAACCAGTTTCAGAGCGAGGTATTCATCAGCCGTAAGGGTAATCGCGTCAATGCCAAGAGCATTATGGGGGTGATGATGCTGGCTGCCAGTAAGGGAGTTGAACTGGAATTCGAAATCGAGGGTAACGACGAACAACTCTGTCGGGATGCACTGGTAGACCTGATCAACAATCGCTTCGGCGAACAAGAATGACGCGGCCATGGTAGAAGACGATATCGAACAATTGCGTCAGGACGTATCGGTAGCACTCGAGACCGACGACAGCGTCGAGATATCGAAAATTTTGAGTGGCGTCAACGTTGCTGAAACAGCGCTTTTACTGGACTCGCTGCCATCACAGCAACGCGATTCGATCTGGGTGCTGATAGAACCTGGCGAACTGGGCGCAGTCCTGCTCGAGACCCGGGATGAAGTCAGCGACGCCAGACTAAAACAGCTGGAAGCCGAAGAAATTGCGGTGATAGTCGAAACCCTGCCGGACGTCGACGACCAGGCCGATATAATTCTCGCGCTGCCAACCGACAAACTCGTCAAGACGCTCCATGCCCTGGATCGGCAAAAACGGAAAACACTCGAGTCGGTTCTATCCTACAGCGAGGATACCGCCGGCGGCCTGATGAACATCGACCAGGTAACAATTCGTGCCGATGTGTCACTCGATGTGGTGTTGCGTTACCTTAGAATTCGGGGTGAGTTACCCGATCACACCGACCAGCTATTCGTTACCGACCGTCATGATCATTACCTGGGATCGTTATACCTGGGCGATTTGTTAACCAATGACCCGGACGATGAAGTCAGAAACCTCATGCGTGCCGATATCGATGCGATGCACGTACACATGTCGGATGCGGAAGTGGCTCGGGAATTTGAAAACTTCGACCTGGTCAGTGCACCGGTGGTGGATGAGGAGCACAAGTTGATCGGACGCATCACCATCGATGACGTGGTTGACGTTATCCGCGACGAGGGTGACCATTCGTTCATGGGTAAGGCAGGGCTGTCCGAAGAAGCAGACATGTTTTCTCCCGTCCTGGTCACTTCGAGGCGACGCGGCATATGGCTTGGGATTAATCTGCTGACTGCATTTCTGGCGGCCTATGTGATCGGTTTCTTCGAGGACATACTCGACCAGGTAGTGGCGTTGGCAATCCTGATTACGATAGTACCCAGCATGGGCGGCATCGCCGGATCACAAACCCTGACCATTGCAATCCGTGGGCTGGCACTCGGCCAGTTGGGAAGTTCCAACTACCGGTCGTTGATCAAAAAAGAAATATTGGTTGGTTTATTGAATGGTTTGATGTGGGCAGTCGTGGTCGCCGCATTTTCGATTATCTGGTTTGGAAACTTCAGCATCGGCCTGATCATCGCATTCGCGCTGGTGGTGAACCTGCTGGCCGGCGCGTTTGCGGGAGCGGTGATTCCGCTGGTGTTGCGTCAGATCGGTGTCGATCCGGCGATAGCCGGGGGGGTAGTGTTGACGACGGTTACCGATGTTGTCGGCATAGTCGCGTTCCTCGGTCTGGCAACCCTGGTGCTGGGTTAGGGAACCTCTTCAAAGAACTGACTCATTGAAGCAGTGCTAGCCTGCATTGCTCATTACCGTTGGTAGCGAGACGATGAAGGATCGCACCCTGCCTGTATTTCACGGCCGAAGAGTGCGCAGCCAAAGTCGACACTATGTCAACGAGAGGAATGCAGGCAGGGTGCGGCCCAGTGCCGTCGCGGTAAAAGGGTGGTGAGAAGTGATGTCTAATGACTCATGAACTGACGCACGATCGCATCCGACTGTTCGCTGGCGAGCAACCAGGCCAGCGCAATTTTATCGTTGTTTACACCGATTAGCGCCAGCGCTTCGGAATCGATGTCGAGTTCAAATCCGACACCGCTGCTGCCGATATGGTTGCTATTGACCCAGGCATCCGCGATATGGACCGCGCAGGCGGCCATCGCATACTCACCACTTTCGCCGGGTTTATGGTGGCTGGCAACGGGCTCCCAGATTGATTGCGGCAACTTCCAGAACTCGAGCAAGCGACCCCCGATATCCGCGTGTGAATAGCCCAGCCTTTGCTGCTCCTGGTGAAACATCATTTGACCGCTGGCGGCACGTTGATTTATCAAGTCATGCATCAGTGTAGGAAGCTCTAAATACATTACCAGGCGCCCGAGATCATGCAGCAGGCCTGGAATATAAAAGCTATCGGCCTTAGGCACCCGGGCCTGATGTCCGATTTCACGCGCCATGATACCAACCGCGACACTGTGCTCCCAGAAATTCGTCATGTTCACCGTGCCTTCGGGTATTCCTTCGAACGCCTTGGCAATGGCGGTAACCAGCACCAGTTCGCGAATCTGACGTAAACCGATGGTACTGACCGCACGCTCTATGGTTTCGATCCTGGTTGGAAAACTGTAAAAGGCGCTGTTCGCCATACGCAGCATGCGTGCGCATAGGTCCGGGTCACTACCTAGTAACCTCGCAATCGAGTCCGTGGTCGAACTCGGATCGACGATCACCGCTTCCAGGCGGTAGTAAATATCTGGCAGGCTCACCAGTTTGTCGACCTCTTCAACCAGGAGATCTAACCCAATGGCACCGTATGCCTGTGCAACTTCGAGTGGTTGTGCACTGCCCATAATGGAACAGGCTCCGATTAATGGAACACGATATTAAATCGACCTGTTAACCAGTTACTTTAATCTATAAAACTAATCCCAAAGCAAAGCAGCGCCATACACGCCGCTGGCATCTCCGCGTTCAGCCTTCAAAATCGGAGTTGCGACAAAATCAGAAAACACGTACCCGGGTAATAATTCAGGCACTTCGCTGTAAATTGAATCGATATTGGACATACCACCGCCAAGCACGATCGCGTGCGGATCGATAATATTTATCAAATGGGCCAGTGCTCGCGCCACCTGATCGTGATAGATTTCGATCATGTCGCAACAGTCGGCGTCACCCGCATTGGCGGCAGCGGCAATCTCCTCGCTCGAAAGCCTGCGGCCCGAACGGGTCAGAAATTGATGCGCAAGCCCGGGGCCCGACAAAAAGGTTTCGATGCATGCTGTTTTACCGCAGTAGCACTTTACCAATAGGTCTTCGCTGCGCTGCCAGGGCAACGGGTTGTGTCCCCATTCGCCGCTGATCGCATGAGGCCCGTTCACCAATTTGGCGTCAATCACGAGGCCACCTCCGGTGCCGGTTCCGATTATCACGCCGAAAACGATACCGAAACCCCGTGCCGCGCCTCCAAGAGCCTCCGACAGGGCGAAACAATTGGCATCATTTTCGATTCGTATTTCGCGCTCGAGCAATCTTTCCAGATCTTTTGCAAACGGGCGACCGTTCATGCAAACCGTGTTCGAATTGCGTAACAATCCACTTTCCGGAGAGATCGCTCCCGGAATTGCGATGCCAATACTCACATCAGGCTCGAATCGGGTGTCGACATCGGATACCAGTTCGGCAACCATCGCCAGAATCTGGTCGTAATTACGCGCCGGGGTGACGACTCGCCGGCGATAAACAGGTTGTTGATCAGGATCCAGAACCAGCAGCTCGATTTTGCTGCCACCCAGGTCGATACCCATTTTAAATGCCATCATCACCCCCTTATTGCGGAAATCACCAGATAGGCTGATACAAATTTTTTATACGTTTTTCCACAGTATAATATTTTTTAATTCGCGATATTTAGAGCTGGTTAAAATCAATGAACTAGAAGCCTTTGATGACGCCATTTCTAGTAATGAAAGCCGACTTGTCCACAGGATAATCCCAGACTCTCCACAGGACTATACACAATATAATGTACTTGACCTTCCGTCAAAACACATTATATTGTGTCTCAGGTTATTTATTCACCTGTAATCAATTTTAAAGACTGGCGAGTTCATTACACATCCATAACCAGTACACACTTGAATGCGATAGTTACAAATCACTTTAACTATCCACAGGAAAGAAATAGCCGGGGTAATTATTGTGGGATTAGCATTATGGATTAAATTTATGGATTAAAAACTGTGGAACGAAAAACACGGAATTAAACACGCGCAATAAATCCGCGCGGCATATTAGAAATTACGGATCGGGCTTTAAATGCAGAATATCGAATCACCTTTAACCGAGGCAGTCGCCACACCCATAAAACCGGTGCCAGTCGTTGCCGAAGACAACGACAAGGCGCTTAGCAGCAATTACAACGTGGTGCGCCGCAATGGCAAGTTAACCCGTTTTGACAAGGGTAAAATCACGATTGCGATGACCAAGGCGTTCCTGGCGGTCGAGGGCGGGCAGGCCGCCGCTTCGACACGGGTTCATGAAACTGTCGATCTGTTAACCGGCCTCGTGGTCGATACCCTGACGCGCCGCCAGCCCGAAGGCGGCACATTTCACATCGAGGATATTCAGGACCAGGTCGAACTGGCCCTGATGCGCAACGGTGAGCAGAAAATTGCGCGCGCTTATGTGCTTTACCGCGAAGAACGCGCAACCGCGCGTTCCCAGGGCCGGTTTGATACCCGTGAACAGGCTCAGGATGAAGAACCCATTGAGCTTACCGTCAAACTGGAAGATGGTAGTATTGCACCGCTCGATATCCAGCGTTTGCGGACCATCATCGACGAAGCCTGTGACGGACTTCAAAGTGTTAGTGCCGAGCGTGTTTATAAAGAAACCATCCGGAATCTGTTTGACGGGGTTGCGTTCAAGGACGTCAGCCCAACCGTAGTCATGAGCGCTCGCGGGCTTATTGACCGGGAACCGGAATATTCGCAGGTCGCCGCGCGCCTGTTACTCGATGAACTGCGTACCGAGTCACTGGGTTTTATTGCCGATGGCGTACCGAGTGCAACCTTTGTTGAAATGTCCGATCGTTATTGCGGTTATTTTGGTAATTACATCAAGAAAGCAACCGAACTCGAGCTACTCGACAAGGAGTTACTGAAGTTTGACCTCGAACAGTTGGGCAATGAACTCAAGCCGGAACGCGACCATCAGTTCACCTATCTCGGGCTGCAAACCCTTTACGATCGTTACTTCATCCATTCTCACGATGATGTTCGTTTCGAATTACCGCAGGCGTTTTATATGCGCGTCGCGATGGGCCTGGCAATAAACGAAGTTCAGCGCGAACAGCGAGCTATCGAGTTTTATAACCTGCTGTCATCCTTCGACTTCATGAGCAGCACCCCCACCCTGTTTAATTCGGGAACCCAGCGCCCGCAGCTTTCGAGCTGCTACCTGACCACGGTACCCGATGATCTGGATGGAATTTTCAGTGCAATCAAAGACGATGCAATGCTGTCCAAGTATGCCGGCGGTCTTGGCAATGACTGGACTCGAGTACGTGGCATGGGTTCGCATATCAAGGGCACCAATGGTAAATCACAAGGTGTGGTGCCGTTCCTGAAGGTTGCCAACGATACCGCTGTTGCAGTCAACCAGGGCGGTAAACGCAAGGGTGCCATGTGCGCCTACCTCGAATCCTGGCATCTGGACATCGAGGATTTTCTCGACCTGCGTAAAAACACCGGTGAAGAAAGACGCCGTACCCACGACATGAATACCGCCAACTGGATTCCGGATCTGTTCATGAAGCGGGTCGATGAAGAAGGCCAATGGACCCTGTTTTCACCCTGTGAAGTACCCGATTTACATGATCTGTACGGCGTTGATTTCGAAACCGCATACGTGGCTTATGAAGCAAAGGCGGATCGCGGTGAGGTCAAGTCGTACCGGCGCATCAAGGCAATCGACCTGTGGCGTAAAATGCTCGGTATGCTGTTCGAAACCGGGCATCCCTGGATCACCTTCAAGGATGCCTGCAACATCCGCTCGCCGCAGCAGCATTCAGGGGTTGTACACTCATCGAACCTGTGCACCGAAATTACGCTGAATACCTCCGACACCGAGATCGCGGTCTGCAATCTGGGTTCGGTCAACCTGCCGCAGCACGTAGACGAAAACGGC
This sequence comes from uncultured Gammaproteobacteria bacterium, assembly GCA_964488685.1. Taxonomy (GTDB): domain Bacteria; phylum Pseudomonadota; class Gammaproteobacteria. The sequence continues at coordinate 7,503 of CAZAVY010000010.1, read as the reverse complement.
CTGAATCTCGAAAAAATCGAAAACACCATCAATACCGCGATGCGTATGCTCGATAACGTGATTGATTACAATTACTACAGCGTGCCGCAGGCACGCACCTCCAACCTGCGTCACCGCCCGGTTGGACTCGGCATCATGGGATTCCAGGATGCCTTATACAAGCAACATATTCCCTACGCCTCTGAAGACGCGATCGAGTTTGCCGATGAATCGATGGAAGCCGTCAGTTACTACGCGATCCAGGCGTCGACACAACTCGCTGAGGAACGCGGCACTTATTCGAGTTATCCGGGATCGCTCTGGAGCCAGGGCATCCTGCCTATCGATTCGGTTTCAAAATTGCACCAGGTACGGGGTGACTACCTGCAACAGGATCAGAGCGCCCGCATGAACTGGGACAGCCTGCGTCAACGCGTCATGAGCATCGGCATGCGCAACTCGAACACCATGGCGATTGCGCCGACTGCAACGATTTCGAATATATGTGGTGTCAGCCAGTCGATCGAGCCGATTTACCAGAACCTGTTTGTCAAATCCAACCTGTCCGGTGAGTTCACCGTGATCAATCCTTACCTGGTCGATGATCTGAAACGACGGGATCTGTGGGACGATGTCATGGTCAACGATCTCAAGTACTACGATGGCAGCTTGCAAAGTATCGATCGGGTACCGCAAGAATTGAAATTAATTTATGCAACCGCGTTTGAAATCGATTCACGCTGGCTGGTTGAAGCAGCTTCGCGCCGGCAAAAATGGCTCGACCAGGGGCAGTCGCTCAATCTTTACATGGCCGAACCGTCCGGCAAGAAACTCGACAATCTTTACAAACTGGCCTGGGTACGGGGTTTGAAAACCACCTACTACCTGCGCTCGCTGGGAGCAACCGCGGTTGAGAAATCCGCAACCCGGGCATCCGATGCAGTAACGGATTCCGAGCCTAAAGTATGCTCGATTCTCGATGCGGAATGCGAAGCATGTCAATAACAAACAGTACAAAATCAAGCAGGAGTAACCAATGTTGAATTGGGATGAACCATTAACCCCGCAGGTTTCGCGACCTTCGGAACCGATAGTGAACACGACCATTCCCAGCACGGGGCCTGTTCCAGTCGCGGATGTAATTCCGATTGTGGACGCGGCTACCGACGGGGAAATCCATCCCGCCCCGGCTTCGGCCAAACCGGTAAATGCCGAGGATAAACGGGTGGTTAATGGCCTTACCGACATCAATCAACTGGCGCCGTTCAAGTATCCCTGGGCCTGGGAGTACTTCCTTAACGCCAACAAGAATCACTGGACCCCGCTCGATATCAACATGACCCAGGATGTGCACGATTATCAGCACAAGCTAACCCTGGAAGAACGCCACGTCTATGAAAACGTGCTGTCTTATCTAACCACGTCCGACATCCTCGCAATGCGCAATATCGGGCTCGCGGTGATGGAGAAAATGACGGCGCCCGAACTGCAGATTTATCAGGCGCGTCAGGTTTATGAAGAAGCAATGCATACCTGGACTTATCAGCACTGCATCGAAACCATCGGCCTTGATCAGGGTGAAATTTATAACCGTTATCGTGTCGTCCCGGAGATTCACCACAAGATCCAGATGTGCAATCAGCGCCTCGGTTCGGTGTTGCGCCCCGACATCGATCTGACAGATCGCGACGAGCTCGAAAATTTCGTGCTCGCCTACACCTTTTTTGCAGGCGTTTTCGAAGGCACCTGGTTTTACAATGGCTTCAGCCCGATCTTCGCGCTGCAGCGACGCGGCCTTATGAAGGGCACAGCGGAGCAATTGCAGTACATCATGCGTGATGAAGTGCTGCATGCCTCATTCGGAATTCGAGTCTGCAAGCAAATCATGCTGGAAGAAAATATCAAGCTCGATCCAAAAGTAATTCAGCAAATGTGGGAACAAGCCGAAGCCGCTGAATTGCAGTATGCGAAATTCCTGTTACCGGATCCGATTCTCGGATACAGCGCGGAAGATCATATCGGGCAATTTCGCTACATCGCCAATCGTCGCGCCAACAAACTGAACCACGAAATTCCTTTCCCGGGCGCGGAAAACGCGCTGCCCTGGCTGGATGAACAGGCCAACCTGAAAAAGGAGAAAAACTTTTTTGAGACCCGCGTGACCGAGTATCAAACCGGTGGCGCATTGAACTGGGACTAGCATTGAACTGGGTCTAATCGAATCAGAGTTACACGTGCTCTTCGGTTGTAACCTTCGGCCAGGTAGCAGGGATACTTCATATCCTTATCTCCTGGCCATTTTTTTGCCTGATGGCAATCCAACTCACGCTGCATAGTATCTCCAGCACTGATTTAGGGTGCCGGTTAATGACTATGGACGATTCTAACAAAGGCGCTATGCATGAAATCCGAAACAGGAAAATTATCTGCCTGAACAGCCTCCAATATCCTCTGCGTTCTTCGCCTCCTTGCAGAGTCCTATTAACATCATGTACCTATAAATTAATTTTGGAGGTCGTCATTTGATAAGTTCATTTTATCGATATTGTCAAAATGTTTGCATTACTGAAACAATCGTTTCAAACATTTAATAATTAGGTCGTATTTGAACTTATCATCGCGGATATTTACCTATACTGTAAAGAATCGATACTTTTTGGGAGCGGCACGTGACCAGCTTAATCGAAAATCCCATGGGTCTGGACGGCTTCGAGTTCGTTGAATTTGCCTCTCCGGAACCTGGTGTTTTAGAGCCGGTATTTAACCAGCTCGGTTTTGAAGCAGTGGCTCGACACCGCTCCAAAAAAGTCACCCTGTATCGGCAGGGTCAGATTAATTTCATTCTCAATCAAGAACCGAACAGCCAGGCTGCTTTTTTCGCACAGGAACACGGGGCAAGTGCCTGCGGTATGGCATTTCGTGTCAAGGACGCGCACCACGCTTATTTCAGAGCACTGGAACTGGGCGCGCAGCCAGTGGAAATTCCAACCGGGCCGATGGAACTGCGCCTACCAGCCATCAAAGGCATCGGTGGCGCCTCCTTATATCTGATCGATCGTTACCAGCCGGGCAATACGATTTATGATATCGACTTCAAATTTTTCGAGGGAGTCGAGCGCCATCCAGAGGGCTGTGGATTTAATGAAATCGATCACCTGACGCACAACGTTTATCGTGGCCGGATGGAATTCTGGGCCGGTTTTTACCAGAAACTGTTCAATTTTCGCGAGATTCGTTGCTTCGACATCAAGGGTGAGTACACGGGTTTATTCTCGAAGGCGCTAACCTCGCCCGACGGTCGCATCCGCATTCCGCTCAACGAGGAGGCTTCAAAGGGCACGGGCCAGGTCGAGGAATTTCTCATGGCTTATAACGGCGAAGGTATTCAACACATCGCATTGGGCTGTGATAACCTTATCGACTGTTGGGATCGACTCAAAGCGGGTGGGTTAAATTTTATGCAACCTCCTCCAGACACTTATTACGAAATGCTCGAACAGCGACTGCCCGGTCACGGCGAGCCTGTGCAAGAGTTGCAGCCCAGGGGCATTTTACTCGATGGCTCCACCGCAGACGGCGATCCCCGGCTTTTACTACAAATATTTTCCAGGAATATGATCGGCCCGCTGTTTTTTGAGTTCATTCAGCGTAACAAGGACGAAGGTTTTGGCGAGGGCAATTTCAAAGCCTTGTTCGAGTCCATCGAGCGCGACCAGGTGGCACGCGGCGTGGTTGGCGCGGATGGGGAAGCCGACTAATGCTGAAGCGGATTCATGTGGGTTGATATTGGCATTTCTGGGTAGTGGTGGAAGAAATGCCCGCCTGACTCAGAATGTGTTTATTTTTCGACAACAAGATCGTTCGTTAATGTCGAAATAACGGAAAAGGAATCAGTAGCGAAACTGACCTTCCCAGCCACCCTGACGATAGTCGATCTCGACAATTCTCGGAACCATGCGCGCTGCGGCGCCCCGAGACAGATCCCTGCCTGCCGGAAATCTGGCAGCGAATTCCCGCGGGTCACAAACTGCCGATGCAATCGGTCGAAAAATCAGTTCGAGCCTGTCGTTGACGACCGTGGTACCCGCCTCCACGCGCTGATGAAATAAAACCCGTTTCTTGACCACGCAGGAAAAATACAGCTGTAACTCGACCACCAGCGATTGCTGCTCGCGTTGCAGCGCGCGCTCGGCACGCCTTGTCCACCTGACGTCGATCTCGCGCTGGTTGATACGCACCGTTTGCTGGTGCCGGAACCGGTTCATCCATCGATCCAGCAGACGCAAAGGGTTCTCGATCGCGAAATAACTGGCCTGCAGGTTAAAAACGGTCATGATCTTAATGCTAGCAGCCTGTTCGATTTAGGGGAACTCTCCTCGGCAACGGGAAACCCGCGCATCGATTACCATTCACCCGTGGTCGGCATCGATATCCAGGGCTCGGCAGGCGCCAATGGCTCCCCTTTTTGCAAAAGCTCGATCGAGATATCGTCCGGCGAGCGAAAAAAAGCCATATGCCCATCATCGGGTGGCACGTTGATGGTAATACCGGCATCGAGCACTTTCCGGCAAGCCGCGTAAATATCGTCCACCTGGTAAGCGAGGTGTCCGAAGTTACGCCCACCCTGGTAGCTTTCGCCATCCCAGTTGTAGGTCAACTCCAACAACGGCGCTCGTTCCGCTTCGACCTGTTCGAGATCCAGCGGCGCCGCCAGGTAGACCAGCGTAAACTGGCCTTTTTCGCTTTCATAGCGATCAGTTTCCACCAGGTCGAGCAAATCCCGATAAAACGCGAGCGAGGCTTCCAGGTCGTGCACGCGTAGCATGGTGTGTAGATACTTCATCGCCAAATCCTCTTTTTAAGCAGTCGCGCATTATGGCATAGCTTATAGAAGCTGGTAAGGCGAGACGGAATTCACTAACATCGCTTAGAACACAAGAAAAGTATCATGCAAATAAATCCGAATGTGCTCGATTGCGCTGCGGCGCCAATCGCCGAAGCCTGGTCCTGGGTTAAAAACCCAGGCTCTGAAAGGCTGATCGATATGTGCCAGGCAGTGCCTGCGCAGCTGCCGCCACAATCGCTGCTGGACTATCTCGGAAACGCGATCAAAGCCGGCGAGGGTGCCACCTACACCGACATCCGTGGCATCCCGGAACTGCGCCAGGCACTGGCCGACAATATCAGCACCCGTTACCAGGGATCGGTTGTGGTCGACGACATCCTGATTACCGCGGGTTGCAACCAGGCATTTTGCTCGGTTGTAGACACCCTGTGCCAGGCGGGTGATGAAGTAATCGTGCCCCTGCCCTGCTATTTCAACCACCAGATGTGGTTGTCGGCCCGCGGCATAGTGTCGAGTTACCTGCCATTTAATCCTGAAACCGCGATGCCTGACGTGGAACAAGCAAGCAAGCTGATCAACCCCCGTACCCGGGCGATCCTGCTGGTAACCCCGAATAACCCCAGTGGCGCCATCTACTGCGCGAAACGCATCGAACAATTTTTTGAGCTTGCCCGCAAACACGGTATTGCACTGATTATCGATGAAACCTATCGCGATTTCATCGACGTAAAACAGCAGCCGCATGGCCTGTTCGGGCGTCCGGACTGGCGCGAAACCCTGGTTCACCTCTACAGTTTCTCGAAGGTATTCAGCCTAACCGGATTTCGTACCGGCGCCGTAGCCGCGAGTCAGGCGTTACTCGAACAACTCCAAAAAATTCAGGACTGTACTGCGATTTGCGCCCCTCATGCCGGTCAGCTCGCCGCCGTTTTCGGCTTAAAAAACCTGGACCAATGGAAACTGGAAAAAGCAGTCGAACTGAGCCAACGCGCCATCGCCATAAAACAGGCCTTCGAGCACCCCGATCTAGAATACCGCCTGATCAGCGCCGGTGCATATTTTGCCTATATCGAACATCCTTTCGATGCGCCGGCACGCGAGGTCGTCAAGCGCCTGATCGAAGACCATGAAATTATCAGCCTGCCGGGGAGTTACTTCGGCCGGGACCAGGAAAAGTTCATCCGTCTTGCATTCGCCAATGTGGATCAACGACGTTTCGAAGAAGTGATCGCCAGGTTGATCGCAAGCCAACAACCATGAGGTAATAAAAAGTGAGTGGACCGATAAAAGGCGGCTGCCTGTGTGGGCAGGTGCAATACCAGGTTACCGGACCCTTTGATACATTTCATCTGTGTCATTGCAGCCAGTGCAGACGTTCCACTGGAAGTGCGCATGCAGCGAATATTTTCACCCACGCGGATCGACTCGAATGGCTCGCCGGTGAAGCGCTGGTAAAGCGCTATACGCCCGATAAACCCGACGTGATTTCAAAATGTTTTTGTAGCCATTGTGGCTCCCTGGTTCCCTACACCAGCCTTAAAAGCGGAAAATTGATCGTTCCGGCAGGATCGTTAGATGAAGCGCCCGGCATCGATCCGGTGGACAATATTTTCTGGCGTGATCGCGCCGAATGGTACGATGCGGGTGTCAATGCCGAGCGTGTTGAACAGTTTCCTGAAGGCTGAACCTTTGACCTTGAAACCAGTCTCAAGCCGAATAGCAATAATAAAGAGGGCGCCATGAAATTCCTGGGTATTTTGCTGCTGGTTTTTTGCGGCAGCTTAGCCGCCGCCGAACTGGAAATTGAACCCATTAGCAAAACCAAATTCCGGTTTGACATCGATGCTAGTCGCATCAATATTGAAATCCGTGACCCTGTACTGCTCACCAAAAAAAACATGTTGCTCGACTGGGTACTCTACTCGGCCAAAACGATACATCGCTACTACGGTCGCTTCCCGGTAACGAAACTTGACATCAACATACAGGTTACCGATGGTCCCGCGGTTCGCTTTGGTCAGGCTTTCGGAGGTGATTCTCCGCGCCTTAGAATCGTTGTCGGGGAGAATGTCAGCCCTGAGATGCTGCTTAAGGACTGGATCATGGTGCATGAAATGGTGCACCTGGCGATGGCCGATGTTCCCTACGCGCACCGCTGGTTGCTCGAAGGGCTGGCAACCTATGTCGAGTCGATTGCGCGCGTGCAACGCGGTCATCTAACTGAAGAATTCGTCTGGAACGGGTTTATCAATCGCATGCCGCAGGGTTTACCGAAAGCGGGTGACCGCGGCCTCGACCTGACGCCTACCTGGGGGCGCACCTACTGGGGTGGCGCAATTTTCTGTATGCTCGCCGATATCGAGATTCGTAAACTCACCGATAATCACATGAGCCTGCGCACGGCGTTACAAGGGGTTCTGGATGCGGGCCTGTCAATGCATACCAGCGCCACGGCGATGGCGGTATTTGAAGCCGGGGATCGAGCCACCGGGGTCGATGTGCTGGTGCCCCTTTATCAGAGGATGAAGACGGACCCCTACCCGATTGACCTCGACGCCCTGTGGCAATCGCTCGGGGTCACACTGCAAGACGATAAAATTGTATACGACGACAATGCCCCGATCGCACAGGTACGTAAACAGCTGTTTAAATCCTGATCCGGACCTTTTATCCGGCGA